>NZ_WJRS01000090.1:0-459 GCF_028895205.1 Pseudomonas sp. ITEM 17296
ACTGCCCCGGACAACGTCTACACCGGCGCTAACCCACCGGTAGAGCAGAGCCTGCAATCGGTCAGCGGCGCTGACGCCTGGAAGTTCGAAAACCTGGTTCTGGACAAGACCCCGGTCAGCACCACTGTGACCGACGAACCGGGTACCCCAGGCAACGAAGGCGATGTAATCAAGGTCACTATCACGGCTGACCAGGTTTCGGTTGCCGAGAACGTGAAGCCGACCTTCACCGTTCATATCAACACTGCGCTGGCTCACGACTTGGTCGTGACCCTGAGCAACAATGCCACCGTCACCATCAAAGCGGGCGAAACCAGCGCGCCGTACACCCACGACGCGCAGGGCGATGACGTCTACAAAGACGCTGGCGAAATCAGCCTGGGCATCAAGTCCGCGGTCGATGTCGATGGCCGTGCCTTCGAAAACCTGCAGCTGGGCGACGCGGCATCGGTCAAAGTC
>NZ_WJRS01000091.1:0-457 GCF_028895205.1 Pseudomonas sp. ITEM 17296
ACATGACCCGCCCTTTGTAGGAGCAGCCTTGTGCTGCGAAGAGGCCGGCGACAGTACCGTAGATCTTCGTCATTTTCACTGGCCTCTTCGCAGCGCAAGGCTGCTCCTACCGTGTAATGTGCAGCCATTGCCTGCCAGGCTCAGGCACGTGTTTTCTGCATCACCCTGGCGATGCCGGTACCGCAGTGATCACATGACCCGCCCTTTGTAGGAGCCGCCTTGTGCTGCGAAGAGGCCGGCGACAGCATCGTAGATCTTCGTCATTTTCACTGGCCTCTTCGCAGCGCAAGGCGGCTCCTACCGGGAAGTGTGCAGCCTTTGCCAGCCTGATCAGGCGCCTGTTTTCTGCATCAACCTGGCGATACCGATACCACAGTGATCACATGACCCGCCCTTTGTAGGGGCAGCCTTGTGCTGCGAAGAGGCCGGCGACAGCACCGTAGATCTTCGTCATTTT
>NZ_WJRS01000092.1:0-428 GCF_028895205.1 Pseudomonas sp. ITEM 17296
TTCCAGTTGCCGGGGAAGCGGAAGCGGTGCTCGCCGGGGACCTTGATGCCGTAGCCGGCGCCTTGCTTCATGAACAGGTCCATCCACTTCTTCGCTGCGCCGAGGAAGTCTTCGAGCGGTTCGATGTCGTCCTTGAAGGTGGCGAAGACCATGCCGGCGTAGCTCTCGACGCGCAGGCTGACCAGTGGCAGCTCGGCCTTGTCCAGGCAGTCGCCGTAGCTTTCCGGGTGGGGGATGCCGCGCAGCGAGCCGTCGAGGGCGTAGCCCCAGCCGTGGTAGGGGCAAACGAAGCTGTTGGTCTTGCCCTTCTTGTGCTCGCAGACCGTGGCGCCGCGGTGGCGGCAGCGGTTGAGCAGCACGTTGATGGCCTTTTTGCGGTCACGCACGACGATCACCGGCTGTTTGCCGATGAAGGTGGTCTTGTAGCT
>NZ_WJRS01000093.1:0-385 GCF_028895205.1 Pseudomonas sp. ITEM 17296
GCCAACATCCGCGCCGTCGACGGTGGCGATCGATTTGATCACCGCGTCGTTGGTACCGACGTAGACGTTGTCCGGAGCAGTCACGGTGGTGAAACCGGTAGTGCTGTTGGCCGGAACCGTGATGACGGTGGTGCCGTCACTCAAGGTGAAAGTCAGCGCCGAATGTTTATCGATCGGTAGACCGTCTTTGTTGGTCAGGGTGATGGTGTAGGTGATCGCACCACCTTCGGTAACCGAAGGCGTAGCGGTCAGCTTGGCCACGACATCGTCGGTGGTGTCGGTGACTTTGACCGAGGCTGCATCGCCCAGCTGCAGGTTTTCAAAGGCACGACCGTCAACATCGACGGCGGACTTGATACCCAGCTCGATTTCACCGGCGTCTTTG
>NZ_WJRS01000094.1:0-367 GCF_028895205.1 Pseudomonas sp. ITEM 17296
GTGGTCACCGGCCTCTTCGCAGCACAAGGCTGCTCCTACACAGAAAACGCGTGTTCCTTGCCTCTGATGACCACCCGGGGCAGGCGCCCTGAGCATCCGCCGTTCGAGCCGCTGCAAGGTACAGGCCAGCGCATGCCGAAACCCGATAACCCCACCCCGGTAGGAGCAGCCTTGTGCTGCGAAGAGGCCAGTGATAGCAGCGAAGATCTGTTGTGTGGTCACCGGCCTCTTCGCAGCACAAGGCTGCTCCTACACAGAAAACGCGTGTTCCTTGCCTCTGGTGACCACCCGAGGTAGGTGCCCTGAGCATTCGCCGTTCGAGCCGCGGCAAGGTACAGGCCAGCGCAAGCCGAAACCCGATAACCCG
>NZ_WJRS01000095.1:0-364 GCF_028895205.1 Pseudomonas sp. ITEM 17296
GGTCAGCTGCACGGTGAGGTCCTGGTCCAGGGCCTCTTTGATGCTGATGGTGAAGGTCGGTTTTTCGTTCTCGAAGACCGAGGTCTGGTTGGCAACGATGCTCAGTTCGACTTTGTCGCCCTGGTTGTTGCTGCCTGGGGTGCCTACGCCGGGTTCGTCGTTGACCGTGGTGGTGGCCGGAGCCTTGTCCAGGGTCAGGTTTTCGAACTTGCTGGCGCCCGCGCCGCCTACCGATTGCAGGGTCTGGCTGACCGAGCTTTGGCCGATGTAGACGTTATCCGGTGCAGCGACGGTGGCCGTACCGACGGTGCCATTGGCCGGCACGGTGATGACGGTTTTGCCGTCGCTCAGCGTGAAGGTCAGA
>NZ_WJRS01000096.1:0-363 GCF_028895205.1 Pseudomonas sp. ITEM 17296
GCCGGTGGTGCTGTTGGCCGGAACCGTGATGACAGTGGTGCCGTCGCTCAGGGTGAAGGTCAGCGCCGAGTGCTTATCAATCGGCAGACCGTCTTTGTTGGTGAGCGTAATGGTGTAGGTGATCGCACCACCTTCGGTAACCGAAGGAGTGGCAGTCAGCTTGGCCACGACATCGTCAGTGGTGTCAGTGACTTTGACCGAGGCCGCATCGCCCAGTTGCAGGTTCTCGAAGGCACGTCCGTCAACATCGACGGCGGACTTGATACCCAGCTCGATTTCTCCAGCGTCTTTGTAGACGTCGTCACCCTGTGCTTCGTGGGTGTACGGAGCGCTGGTTTCGCCAGCCTTGATGGTAACGGTGGT
>NZ_WJRS01000097.1:0-344 GCF_028895205.1 Pseudomonas sp. ITEM 17296
GTCCGATTGCAGGCCAGCGCGGGCCAGTTGTGGCTCGATCACGGCGCGGTAGCGGGTGCGGCGGTGGCCGGTTTTGCCTTGTTCGAAACTGCTGATCAGGCCGTGCACATGGCGGACGGCTTCCTGCTGCTGCCAGATGGTCAGCACGGCGGGTTGGTCTAGAAGGGTGGCGAAGTCGGCGTCGTCAGAAGCACTGACCAGTTCGATGTCCAGGCGATATAGCTCGCTCACAGCCTCATTCAGTTCGAACGACACCACGTCGAAATTGATGGCCTCATCAGCGGGAGTGCTGAAAGTAAAACGCACATCATTCAAGTTGCTCATACGGGCTCCTGCTGTTCATC
>NZ_WJRS01000098.1:0-340 GCF_028895205.1 Pseudomonas sp. ITEM 17296
CGAGTTCAAGGCACTCAGCCCCATCCGCAGCAAGGAGCACCACGGCAAGCGCCACAACGAACTGCGCTTGGACGACACCACCGGGCAGATCAGCGCAGCGTTGATGAGTGACCACGACCACTCGGCACTGAACCTCGGTTACCTCACCCATCCTCGCCACTTTGGCGGCAAGCCGCGTGGCCAAGGTTTCGAGCTGCGCACCGATACCCACGGCGTGCTACGCGCCGGCGGTGGCCTGCTGCTGACCACCGAGATGCGTGCTCGCGCCAGTGAACACCATACGGACCTCGTCGAAACCGCCGAGCGCCTGAAGGTCGCACAGGAGTACCACACCACCTTC
>NZ_WJRS01000099.1:0-326 GCF_028895205.1 Pseudomonas sp. ITEM 17296
GCGAGCAACCTGCTGGACCCCGAAGCGCCGCCGGGACCAAATCCGCACTCACCGCGCAGGATCAACGACAACGTACTGCGCAGCTACTGCGGCACGCAGTACCGTTACGACGAGCGCGGCAACCTGGCCGAGCGGATCGAGAATGACAAAAAGGGTCGATTTGTATGGGATCTCTATAACCGTCTACGGCGCTATGAAGACGACCGGCTGAGTGTCGATTTCGCCTACGACGCACTGGGCCGTCGCCTTTACAAACACTCACGCTCCAAGTATCGGGACCGCCCCCAAGCAGGGCCTGTGTGGAACGAAAATGCGCGTCGGCAGCG
>NZ_WJRS01000009.1:0-194643 GCF_028895205.1 Pseudomonas sp. ITEM 17296
CCACGGCTGAGCTTCGTGTAGGAGCAGCCTTGTGCTGCGAAGAGGCCGGTGAAGGCAGCGGAGATCTACTGTGTTTTCACCGGCCTCTTCGCAGCACAAGGCTGCTCCTACAGTGGCTCATGTGCTGATCTAGAACGGCACCGCGACTGTCAGCTGGCTGTAGACGTTGGTGCCGTTGCCGCCCACCTGATTGCCGCCGTTGCGCTCGTCCTTGCGGGGCTGATACAGGCCCATCAGCGGGCTAATGATCAGGTGGTCGTTGACCGCCCATTCCAGGTAAAGGTCGAGCTCCCGGGCATCGAGGTTGAGGCTGTCGCGGGTACGCACCGTGTCGAAGTCGAAATACAGCGCACCGACCGTGAGGTTTTCCAGCGGGGTCGCCTTCACGCCGACATGGTGGATGCCGGTGTTGCTGTTGAAGGGCCCGGCGTAGTTGGCGGCAACCTCACCCTGGAACCAGGTGCCATAGCCACTGGACAGGCCACTGAACAGCGCGTCCCAGCCTGCCGAGTAGCGGGTGTAGCGGTAGGTCAACTGGGGTGCCCAAGGCAGGTCGGCGAAGGTATGGCCGGCCTGCAGGTACCAGGCTTTTTCCGGGCCGCCTTGCTTGTCTTGCCACGCGTATTCGAAGGCGAAACTGGCATTGTCGATGCCTGCGTTGCCTTCGCCACGCAGGCTGTAGACGTCCATGCCCTCACGCGCTTTCTGAAACGCGCTGGCCCATTGGTCGGTGACGTCGATACCGTGCACCCAGGTCAGCCCCAAGGTGCCCAGAGCATGGGTGTAGTCCAGGGTGCCGGCGGCCAGTTCGGTTTCGGCCTGCGCGCGGTTATCGGACTTCAGCCACAGCAGGCTGCCATGCAGGCCATCCTGCCCGCCCAGGCGCAGTACTGCAGTGCGGTCGAAGGCGTGACGCGCCGCCAGGTAGTAGGCGCCGCCGCGGTCCAGGTGGCCGTCGGCCACGCCGTTGCCCAGGTTCGGGCCGTCGTCGTTGATCAGGAAGCCGCTGCCCAGGCGGACCACCTGCCGCCCTGCAGAAAGGTCTACGCCATCCTTGCCCAGCCAGGGCAGCAGGTCGCCTGAACGCCAGCCCAGGTAGGCGTCCTCGATCTTGGTGGTGCGCTCGGAGCCATCGGTGTTGCCGGCGGCATCGCCATCGCCCCAGGTGGCGGAGCTCACCCAGTTCAAGGCGCCATAGAGGCTGCCGTTGCCTGCCAGGCCCTGGTCACCGCTCAGGCCATACTTGATGAAGCCCTCGCGCCAGGTCGAGCCACCGGCCGTACCGTCATAATTCTTGCGGCTGTTGAACATGCCCCACACCGCGAGCATGTCGGCATTCACGTGGCTGTCGTCGTCGGCGTAGAGTTCGTAGGCCGGCGCGGCCTGGCTGGCCAGCAGCGTGGCCAGGGCCAGGGTGGACAGCCGTTGCGGTTTGAACATTGCACTTCCCTCGATTGTTCTCGGCACCTCGCAAGGCGGCCTTTGTTGTTCGGGGGCAGCCTCGTGGAGGCGAGGCGCCGTCGCGGTTGGCTGCGACGGCCTATTAGTGCGTGGATGGCTGGGTGGGGTCTTGTTCGTGGCTGCCAAGGCGCTTGCCCGCCTTGGCCAGGTGCATGCAGCAGGGCGCTTCAGTAACGGATCATCACCGACTTGAGCTCGGTGAAGTCATCGATGAACGCCGAGCCGAACTCGCGGCCGATGCCGGACGCCTTGATACCGCCGAAAGGCACGGCGGGGTCGAGCAGGGTGTGCATGTTGACCCACAGCGTACCGGCCTGGATTTGCGGGACCATCCGCATGGCTTTGCCCAGGTCGTTGGTCCACAGGCTGGCGCTGAGGCCGTAGGGCGTTGCGTTCATCAGGTGCAACAGTTCGTCTTCGTCGTCGTACGGCAAGAAGGTCGCCACCGGGCCGAAGGTTTCCTGGTTGAGCAGGGTGTCGCTGGCGCCCTTGGCGAGAATCACCGTCGGCTCGACAAAGCAGCCTGGGCCATCGCCAATGTGCCCACCATGAATGATCTGGCTGCCTTCGGCGCGTGCGGTGGCGAACAATTCGGCCAGCTTCTGCTGGTGTGGCTTGTTGGCTACCGGGCCGAACTGGGTCGACTCATCCAGCGGCGAACCGACCTTCAGCTGGCCCAGGCGCTGGCACAGTGCGTCAAGCAGTGGGTCGATGCGCGAGCGGTGGACGAAGAAGCGCTCACCGGCGGCGCAGATCTGCCCGGAATGCAGAAAGCCAGCTTCAATGATGCCGTCGACGGCTTTGTCGAGCGCTACATCGGGCAGGAACGCTACCGAGTTCTTGCCGCCCAGTTCCAGTGTCGCACGGGTCAGCTTGGCACCCATGGCGGCCTGGCCGACGGCGATGCCGGTGGGCACGGAGCCGGTGAACGAGACCTTGTCGGTACCGGGGTGCTCGACCAACGCCTTGCCCACCAGGCCGCCGCCGGTCAGTACGTTGAGGGCGCCCGGTGGCAGGCCGGCCTCGCTGGCCAGTTCGGCGATGCGCAGCAGCGTCAGGGGCGTGAACTCGCTGGGTTTGAGAATGATGCTGCAGCCGGTGGTCAGCGCCGAGGCCAGCTTCCAGATGGCGATCATGGTGGCGAAGTTCCACGGCACGATGCCCACCACCACGCCGATCGGTTCGCGCAGGGTGAAGGCGCTGTAGCGCTCACCGGCGAACGAGGGCAGGGACGGGGTGATGGTTTGGCCGGTGATCTTGGTGGCCCAGCCTGCGTAGTAGCGCAAGAAATGCGCGGCCTGCTCTACCTCGAACGCGCGCGCGATGCCGATCAGCTTGCCCGACTGCAAGGTCTCTAGCTGGGCCAATTCTTCGCGGTTGGCTTCCAGTAGGTCGGCCAGCTTGAACAGCACGCCGGCGCGGGCGGCCGGGCTGGTGCGCGACCAGGTGCTGAAGCCTTGGCGCGCCGAGCTCACGGCATGGTCAATGTCGGCCTGGTTGGCATCGGCGATGCGCGCGAGGGTTTCGCCATTGGCCGGGTTGACCACGGCAAGGGTCGAGGCGGATTGGCTGGCGATGGAGTGGCCATGAATGAACACGCCATGTTGGCGGGCCAAGAATGCCGTGACCGCGGGAAGAAGGGTAATGTCGCTCATGCTGGCTCCTGAGGCAGAGGAACGCGGCCTGACCGGCCGCCAAAGCGTCGAGCATAGTGAACGGGCCCGGTGCTGATCTTGCATCTCCCTGACGGCGGCATGACGCTGCCTGCCAGGCATGCAGGTGCTGGCAGGCAGCAACAAGGGCCACGGCAGCCATGGGCAAGACGCCCCGCCGGCTGCGGCGCACAGTGATGACGCAGGGAGGCAAACAACAGCCGTGCGTGCAGGTTCACTTGCCGCGTTCAACGCCACAAAAACAAGCCGGGGCATAACGATGTCACTCAACAATAAGCTCACCGAGCATCTCAACCGGGGCAGTGTCGGTTTTCCTACGGCGCTGGCCAGCACCGTCGGGCTGATCATGGCCAGCCCGGTGATCCTCACCGCGACCATGGGGTTTGGCATTGGCGGCAGTGCCTTCGCCTTGGCCATGGTCATCGCGGCATTGATGATGCTGGCGCAGTCGACCACCTTTGCCGAAGCGGCCTCGATCTTGCCAACCACAGGGTCGGTCTACGACTACATCAACTGCGGCATGGGCCGCTTCTTCGCCATCACGGGCACGTTGTCGGCCTACCTGATCGTGCACGTGTTCGCCGGTACTGCCGAAACCATCCTGTCGGGGGTCATGGCGCTGGTGAACTTCGAGCACCTCAACACCCTGGCTGAGTCGGCGGGCGGTTCGTGGCTGCTGGGTGTCTGCTTCGTGTTGGCGTTCGCCGTGCTCAATGCCTTCGGGGTCAGTGCGTTCAGCCGGGCCGAAGTGATCCTCACCTTCGGCATGTGGACCACGCTGATGGTGTTCGGCGTGCTGGGCCTGATCGCCGCACCGGCGGTGGAGCTGGAAGGGCCGTTCGGGGCGTCGCTGGTCGGCACCGACCTGATGACCATCCTCTCGCTGATCGGCATGGCCATGTTCATGTTCGTCGGTTGTGAGTTCGTCACGCCGCTGGCGCCGGAGCTGCGCCGTTCGGCCTGGGTGTTGCCGCGGGCCATGGCCTTGGGCCTGTTTGGCGTGGCCAGCTGCATGTTCATCTATGGCGCAGCCATGAAGCGCCAGGTGGAAAACGTCGTGCTCGATGCCGCCAGCGGCGTGCACTTGCTCGACACGCCCATGGCTATCCCGCGTTTCGCTGAACAGGTGATGGGCGATATCGGCCCGGTGTGGCTGGGTATCGGCTTTTTGTTTGCCGGCGCCGCCACCATCAACACCTTGATGGCCGGGGTGCCTCGCATCCTGTACGGCATGGCGGTGGACGGCGCGCTGCCCAAGGCTTTCGCCTACCTTCACCCGCGGTTCAAGACGCCCTTGCTGTGCATTCTCGTGGTTGCCCTGATCCCTTGCCTGCACGCCTGGTACCTGGGCGGCAACCCGGACAACATCCTGCACCTGGTGCTGGCGGCAGTGTGTGCCTGGAGCACGGCATACCTGCTGGTGACGCTGTCGGTGGTGATCCTGCGCATCCGCCGGCCCGACCTGCCACGGGCCTACCGCTCGCCATTGTTCCCGCTGCCGCAGATCATTTCCAGTGGCGGTATCGTCATTGGCATGGCGTTCATCACCCCACCAGGCATGAACCCGGCCGACATCTATGTGCCGTTCGCCATCATGCTGGCCGGCACCGCCACCTATGCGCTGTTCTGGACGCTGTGCGTGCAGAAGGTCAACCCATTCAAGCCGGCGCGGGTCGAGGATGTGCTGGAAAAAGAATTTGCGGCAGAGCCGGGCCATGCAGTGGAGCACCTGCACCATGATCAGACGTTTGCGTGATCGCCTGCTGGCGCCGCGTGCCCCGGCCGGCTACCGGCCCGGGGCCACGCTGGGGCTGCTGTCGCGTAACCTGGGGCAGGTGCACATGCAGTTGCTGGAACCCGCCCGCGGGGTGATCGACAACCCGGCGCTGGGCTGGCGTGCTGAGGTACGTGAGTGTGTCGAGGCGCACTTGCTGATGCATGTGGTCACCTGCGAATTCCGCCTGTGCCTGCCTGCCCTGCAAGGGGGCGGGGTAATGCTTGAAATGCGTCATGCGGGTGCAATCCGTCGTACCGGCCTGGCGTGCGTGTACCGCAGCGGCGACAAGGCGCGTTTCACCCAGGTACGTGAGCAACTGCTGAACAATGCGCAACTGACCGCCGCCCTGATGCCGCTGGATTTCAAGCGCCTGACCCTGGAATGCCGCGATGGCCACTGGTGGCTGACCTTGGAACACATGGGCGGCAGCGAAGTGGTCAACCGCATGCCAGCGTTTCGTCGCTACATTCAGATCAGCCCGCCGCAACGCGCGCACCTGATGGCCTGCCTCGGCCTGTTCGGGCAATCGCTGCCGCGTCTCTAAGCCTTTTTTGGCACGTGCCTTGCTCAAGCTTCAGACGAGAGATCACAGTTGTGCGGTCATTGATAACATGTTAACAATGGCTGCATAACAACAAATTCTGCGTCGAGGGCATCCATGCACACTCAACAACCCAACCGTCAGGGTCTGGAACGCTGGACCACGGACATGCAGCAGATCTGCGGCCGTTTCGAGACCGAGCTGGCCTCCAACCCGGCGTTGTTCATCGGCGAAGTGTCGACGTTTTCCCGTGCGGGGTTACCACTGGCCAATCTGCGCACCAATGCCGGCAACATCCGCCGCTTGGGCGAAAACCCGACCTTCGACGATGACCAGCATTGCTTTCTGGTCAGCCAGCGCATGGGCTATTCGACGGTGGCGCAGGGCGGCATGCAGGTCAGCCTGGCGCCGGGCGAGTTGCTGCTGATGGACTCTGTCGGGCGTTGCGAGATCACCCCCAGTGGGTTGATCGAGCATGTTTCGCTGGCCCTTTCCCGCGAGCAGGTGCGCAAGCATGTGCAAGGCAGCGGTGCGATGTTCGGCAAGATTTCCTCATCCAATGCCTGCGGGCGCATGCTGCATGTTTTGATGGACCAACTGTGCAAGGACGACCATGCCAGTGGCGATGGTGCGCAAGGCGATGCGTTGCAGACGGCATTCATTGCGTTGCTGGAGCCCGGTTTCGAGCGCAATGGCGACTCGCCGCACACCCTTGGCCCGCTCAGTGGGGCCAACCTGCGCAGCTATGTGCAGCAGGTGATTGACGAGTCCTTGTCACAGCCCGGGCTGACACCGGCCAACCTGGCCGGCCGGCTGAACATTTCGGTTCGGCATTTGTACCGCCTGTTCGAGGAGGAGGGTGACAGCGTCTGCCGCTACATCCAGCGTGCGCGCCTGAAGCGCAGCGCGGACGACCTGGCCAACCCGTTCTTCAAGCGCGAGTCGATCACCTCGATCGCCTACAAGTGGGGCTTTACCGACTCGGCGCATTTCAGCCGCTCGTTCAAAAAGCAGTTCGAGCAATCGCCCAAGGACTTCCGCGCCCAGGCCATGGCCTGACACGCGCTTCAGCGACCCAGGTAGGAGCAGCCTTGTGCTGCGAAGAGGCCGGCGACAGCAGTGAAGATTCACTGTGTTTTCACCGGCCTCTTCGCAGCACAAGGCTGCTCCTACCCGGGTCGTGTCAATCCGGGGGCAAGCCTCAGGCCACTGCCAGGTAATGCTTGACGAACGATTCGCTCAGCACCTCCCACAGCACCGGCGTACCTTTGCTGACGAACCAGGCATCACCGGCCTTGAAGCGGGTGACTTGCCCCGTGGATTCATCGGTCAGCTGGATTTCGCCGGTGACGATCACCGCCTGCTCGTCGAACGGGTAGACCATGCGGAACTTGCCACGCGTGGTGCCGAAGTAGGCGCTGCTGACTGGGTCAGTCGGCGCGCCGTGGGTCATCTTGCCGAAGGCGTTGACGTCGCCTTCGAGAATCTCCGAGCCCAAGTCAGCAACGCTGCCCCACGGGTCGAGTTCGGACAGTTGGACGCCTTGTTTGGCGGCGGTGAGGGTCATGGCAGTGCTCCAGTGATGAGAGGGAAAGGTTCAACGGCGGCCGTTGAAATAGCCCGACAGCTGGTGCGCGGCCTTGCCGGCGGTGAGCAGCAGCGGGCGGAAATGGTCCTTGCCGAGGATTCGCGCATGCTTGACCGAGCTGAGCAGGCCATAGCGTGCGGACCCTTCGTGCATGCCTTCGGCGAGGATCTTGCAAATGATGTGGCTAGGCGTCACGCCAAAGCCTGAATAGCCCTGCACATAGAACGCATTGGGGCGGTTGCTCAGCGTGCCGATCTGCGGGAACAGGTTGGCGCTGGTGGCCATCGGGCCGCCCCAGGCCAGGTCGATGCGCACGTCCTTGAGGTACGGAAAGATCTTCAGCATCAGTGCACGGTTCCACGCCTTGAGGTCCAGCGGGATATGCTCGATGCAGGACGTGGCAGCGCCGAACAGCAGGCGGTTATCGCGGGTGACCCGGTAGTAGTCGATCACCGGGCGGATATCGCTGTAGGCACCGCGGATCGGGCTGATGCGGTCGATCAGCGCCTCCGGCAGCGGCTCGGTCATCATCTGGAAGGCGTAGGTGTTGATGGTGCGGCTGTGCAGTTCGGGCTCCAGCTTGTTGAGGAAGCTGTCGCAGGCCCACAGCAGCTTGCTGGCGCGCACCGAGCCGCGCCCGGTACGCACTTTGATGCGCTCACCGTAGGTCACTTCCAGCGCCGGGCTGTGCTCGAAAATGCGTGCACCGTGGCCGACCAGGGCCTGGGCTTCGCCGAGCAGCAGGTTGAGCGAATGCACGTGGCCACCGCCCATGTGCAGCAGGGCGCTGCTGTAGGCGTCGCTGCCGATGATCTGCCGCACTTCCGAGCCGCCCAGAAAACGGATTTCGTCATGTGGGTTGATGACCTTGAATTGCTTTTCCCAGGCGCGCAGGGTCTTTTCCTGCCGGCTGTTGAAGCCCATGTAGCCATAGCCGTGGCAGAAGTCGGCGTCGATGTCGTAGCGGGCGATGCGTGCCTTGATGATGCCGGCGCCCAGTTCGCTGATCGCGAAGATCTCCTGCAGGCCCTTGTCGCCGACACTGCGCCGGATCTTCTCAAGGTCATGGCCGATGCCCGCCATGATCTGCCCGCCGTTGCGCCCGGTGCCGCCGTAACCCAGGTAGCGCGCTTCGAGCACGACGATGTTGGTCACGCCTTTTTCCGCCAGCTCCAGCGCGGTGTTGATGCCGGAAAAGCCGCCCCCGATGACCACGACATCGGCGTCGATGTCACGTTCCAGCGTGGGGAAGTTCAGGTTGTACTTTTTGGTCGCGGAGTAATAGGTCGGGCTCTCGAGGGTGATCATGACGCCGCCTGCTGAATAGAAGTGTGATAGGGCCGTTTGGCAAGCGCTCTGGCACATGAGGCCATTGAGCGCCTGACCACCGGCGGGTGTCTTGTCCTTGCCTGCCAGCGAGTGTAACCAGCCTGCCAGTGCCACTGGCAGCGGTTGCACAGGGCTGCCAGCGGCTGATTGGTTAATGTATTAATGAGCCCGTGCTGGCATACTGGCCTGCTCGCCACTTTCCATGATGCTCGGGCACGCATGACCACACCAAGACCCTCTCTGACCCTTACCCTGCTGCAGGCTCGCGAAGCCACGATGGCGTTCTTTCGGCCGGCATTGAATGCCCATGACCTGACCGAACAGCAGTGGCGGGTGATTCGTATCCTGCACCAGCAAGGCGAGCTGGAAAGCCATCAGCTTGCCGAGCTTGCCTGCATCCTCAAGCCCAGCATGAGCGGTGTGCTCAAGCGGCTCGAGCGCGATGGGGTAGTCGCCCGGCGCAAGTCGCCAGAAGATCAGCGCCGGGTGTTCATCAGCCTGACCGACAAGGGGCAGCAGGCGTTCATGGCCATGAGCGAGGAAATGGCCCGCAACTATGAACGGATCCTCAGCCAGTTCGGCGAAGACAAACTGCAGCAACTGATGCAGCTGCTCAACGAAATGAAAAAGATCAAACCGTGACCCGCCAGAGCCCACCGCACCTCGGTTGATCAACACCATGGAAAGTGCAATTTTCCCGCCGTAACGTGCATTTCGAGGCGCACACGCACCTCACATACTGAACGCGTCTTTACCGACTTGCCGGCTGTGCCACAGCACCGTAACGCCTGCGCCACAGGGCGTGCGCAGCCGCAGCTGACTCTCCAATAATAAAGAGACCGTTCATGAAAAAGCCAAATCCCCTGCTGGAAGACCTTAAGTCGATCCTGCCAACAATTGCTGCGAATGCGGTGCGTGCAGAGCAAGATCGCAGTGTCCCGGCAGAGAATATCGCGCTGCTCAAGAGCATCGGCATGCACCGTGCCTTTTTGCCTAAACACTATGGCGGCATGGAAATCTCGCTGCCGCAGTTTGCCCAGTGCATCGCCTTGCTGGCAGGCGCCTGCGCCAGCACCGCGTGGGCCATGAGCCTGCTGTGCACCCACAGCCATCAGATGGCGATGTTCTCGTCCACGCTGCAGCAGGAGGTCTGGCAAACCGACCCGGATGCCACGGCCAGCAGCAGCATCGCGCCCTTTGGCCGTACCGAGGAAGTCGAAGGCGGCGTGACCTTCAGCGGCGAAATGGGCTGGAGTTCCGGTTGTGACCATGCCGAGTGGGCGATCATGGGGTTCCGCCGCAAGAATGCCGAAGGTACGCAGGACTACTGCTTTGCCGTTCTGCCGCGCAGCGACTACGAAATCCGTGATGACTGGTATGCCGTGGGCATGCGCGGCAGCGGCAGCAAGACCTTGATCGTGCGTGACGCCTTCGTGCCGGAGCACCGCATCCAGAAGGCCAAGGACATGATGGAAGGCAAGTCGGCAGGCTTTGGTCTGTACCCAGACAGCAAGATCTTCTTCGCCCCGTACCGCCCGTATTTCGCCAGTGGTTTTTCCACCGTCAGCCTCGGTGTCGCCGAGCGCATGCTGGAGGTGTTCCGCGAGAAAACCCGCAACCGCGTACGTGCCTACACCGGCGCCGCAGTGGGGGCTGCAACCCCTGCGCTGATGCGCCTGGCCGAGTCCACCCATCAAGTGGCCGCCGCCCGTGCCCTGCTGGAAAAAAGCTGGGATGAAATCGCCGAGTACAGCGAGCGCCACGAATACCCCACACGCGCCACGCTGGCGTTCTGGCGGACCAACCAGGGTTATGCCGTGAAGATGTGTATCCAGGCGGTAGACCGGCTGATGGAAGCGTCCGGCGGCGGCGCCTGGTTTGAAAGCAACGAGATGCAGCGGCTGTTCCGTGATGCGCACCTGACCGGTGCCCACGCCTACACCGACTATGACGTTTGCGCGCAGATCCTCGGCCGCGAGCTGATGGGCCTGGAGCCTGATCCGGCGATGGTCTGACCCGCGCGCGGGTCAATTCCCCTTACAACCACAACAACAAACAGGGCGGGCCCTTGGCCTGCCCGGGAGTCTTGCATGTCCACTGAAAACACCACGGCCTTCGATAGCCGAGCCTTCCGCCGCGCGCTGGGCAACTTCGCCACCGGCGTCACCGTAGTCACCGCCGCTGGCGCCAGCGGGCGTAAGGTTGGCGTCACCGCCAACAGCTTCAACTCGGTCTCGCTGGAGCCTGCGTTGATCTTGTGGAGCATCGACAAACGCTCCACCAGCCATGAAGTATTCGAAGAAGCGTCGCACTTCGCCGTGAACATTCTGGCGGCGGACCAGATCGAGCTGTCCAACAACTTCGCGCGGCCCAAGGACGATCGGTTCGCAGGCATCGATTACCAGCAAGGGGCGGGGGGCGCACCGCTGTTGGCTGACTGCTCGGCACGCTTCCAGTGTGAGAAGTTTCAGCAATTGGACGGCGGCGACCACTGGATTCTGGTGGGCAAGGTGGTGGCGTTCGATGACTTCGGCCGCTCGCCGTTGCTGTACCACCAAGGCGCCTATTCGATGGTGCTACCCCACACGCGCATGACCCAGCGTGCAGAGGGCCAGGCGCCGAGCAGCCACTTCCAGGGCCGCCTGCAGCACAACCTGTACTACCTGATGACCCAGGCGTTGCGTGCCTATCAGGGTGATTACCAGCCACGTCAACTGAGCACCGGGTTGCGTACCAGTGAGGCGCGCATGTTGATGGTGCTGGAGAACGATGCCGGGCTCAGCCTCAACGACCTGCAACGCGAAGTGGCGATGCCTGCGCGTGAGATCGAGGAAGCGGTTGCCAACCTCAAGCGTAAGGGCCTGATTGCTGACGATGAGGGGCGGGTGCGGCTTTCGGTGAAAGGTGTGGATGAGACCGAGGCGCTGTGGACCATTGCCAGGGAGCAGCAGGACAAAGTGTTTGGGCAGTTCAGTGAAGAGCAGCTGGATACCTTCAAGACGGTGTTGAAGGCGATCATTCAGATGTGAGCCTTTGATAACCGGGGCCGCTTTGCGGCCCATCGCCCCAGGGATCACGCGGTCCCTGTAGGAGCGAGCTTGCTCGCGAAAGGGCTGCAAAGCAGCCCCATTGCTGTTCAGTAAACCCCGCCCCCGTCACTCACCGACGCCGACGTACCTTTGAACTTCCCCGCCAGATCCTGCAGCCCACGCATCAGCACCGTGGTATCCACCCCCACCGCCACAAACGCCGCGCCCAAGGCGATGTAGCGCCGCGCCAGCGTCTCGTCCGCACTGAGAATACCCGCCGCTTTGCCTGCCTTGCCGATGCGCACGATCGCGTCCTCGATGGCTGCCTGCACCTCAGGGTGCCCAGGGTTGCCGCGGTGGCCCATGGCGGCGCTCAGGTCGGCCGGGCCGATGAACACGCCATCGACGCCCTCGACCGCAACGATCTCATCCAGGTTGGCCAGCCCTTGTTTGTTCTCGATCTGCACCAGCAAGCACATCTGCGCGTCGGCTTGGTCGAGGTAACCCGGGATGCTGTTCCAGCGCGACGCCCGCGCCAGTGCGCTGCCCACGCCGCGTATACCCTTGGGCGGGTACTGCATGGCCTGCACCAGCTGGCGTGCTTGCGCGGCGGTTTCTACCATGGGTACCAGCAGGGTCTGCGCGCCGATATCCAGCACTTGCTTGATCAACGCTGTGTCACCAATGACCGGGCGAATTACCGCCTGGCTCGGGTAGGGCGCCACCGCCTGCAACTGCGCGAGCATGCCGCGCAGGTCGTTCGGCGCGTGCTCGCCGTCAATCAGCAACCAGTCGAAGCCGGCATTGGCCGCCAGCTCCGCGCAGTATGCATCGGCCAGGCCGAGCCACAGGCCAATCTGCGGCTCGCCACTGCGCAGGCGTTGTTTGAAGCGGTTGACGGGCATGTCCATAGGCAAGTCCTCAAACGAAACGGCAGGCAATCGAGCCGAGCAGGTCATAGTCGACGTGGAAGGTGTCGCCAGGCCGTGCGGCTACTGGGCGAGTGAAGGAGCCACCGAGGATGATCTGGCCCGGCTGCAGGGTGACGTCGTACGCGGCCAGCTTGTTGGCCAGCCACGCGACACCCTTGGCCGGGTGGTTGAGCACCGCGGCGCTGACGCCGGACTCTTCGATCACACCGTTGCGGTAAAGCACGGCCGGCACCTTGCGCAGGTCGATCTCGGTGGGGCGTACCGCGCGCCCGCCCATGACCACGCCGGCGTTGGCGGCGTTGTCGGAGATGGTGTCGAACACTTTGCGCGTGGCCTGGGTCTGCGGGTCGACCTGTTGAATGCGCGCGTCGATGATTTCCAGCGCCGGGATGACCCACTCGGTGGCGTCCAGCACGTCGAACACCGTCACATTCGGGCCCTTGAGCGGCTTGCCGAGAATGAAGGCCAGCTCGACCTCGACGCGCGGCACGATGAAACGCTCAAACAGAATGTCGCTGCCTTCATCGAACAGCATGTCGTCCAGCAGCGCGCCGTAGTCAGGCTCGGTAATGTTCGACGAGACCTGCATGGCGCGTGAGGTCAGGCCGATCTTGTGGCCGACCAGCTTGCGCCCGGCGGCGAGCTTCTTGGCCACCCAGGCACGCTGGATGGCGTAGGCATCTTCGATAGTGATGGCAGGCTGGTCGAGCGAGAACTGGCGCACCTGTTCGCGCGAGCGCTCGGCCTGGTCGAGCCGCTCGGCGGCCTGTTGGATGAATGCGTTATCGAGCATGGTTGAAGTCTCAAGGTTCAAGGGTTGACGATGGCGGCGCGGGTACGCAGCACCAGCAGGCCGCCGAGGGTGATGAACGCAGCCAGCACATACAGCGCGAGGCTGGCGCTTTGCGTGGTGTCGCGGACCCAGCCGATGAAATAGGGCGTGGCGAACGAGGCGATGCTGCCCAGCGAGCTGATCAGAGCGATGCCGGCAGCCTGGGTGCGGTCATTGAGAAACGCCGCAGGCAGTTGCCAGAACATCGGCAGGGCGGCGCTCGCCCCCATGCCTGCCAGCACCAGGCCGGCCAATACGGGCAGTGCCTGGTTGGGCGCGAGGGCAGCGATCGCGATACCGGCCGCGGCCATCAGCAAGGGGATGGACAGGTGCCAACGGCGCTCGCGGTGGCGGTCGGACGAGCGTCCGCAGGCCAGCATGAACACGCAGCCGGCCAGGTACGGCACGGCGCTGAGCAGGCCGACACTGGCGTCGCTGCCGATGCCGGCGGTGTGGATCAGGCTGGGCATCCAGAACGCCAGCGTGTTCACCGCCAGCATGACTGCGCAGTACACCGCCACAAGCAGCCATACAGCAGGGCTGGCGAGGATGCCGGCGAACGAGGTGACCGGCTTGCGTTGTTCTTCCTGGCCGAACTGGGCGCGCAGGGCGGCTTTTTGCTGGGCGTCGAGCCAGGCCACCTGCTCGAAACGCTCGGGCAGGACCGCCAGCACAACCAGGCCGAGCAGGATCACCGGGGCGCCTTCGATCAGGAACATCCACTGCCAGCCACGCAGGCCCGCAGCGTCATGCATGAACGCCAAAATGCTGCCCGACAGCGGCCCGCCGACCACGCCTGCCAGCGGCACGGCAATGGCGAACAATGCCGTGACCTGGGCACGGCGGCCCGCGGGGTACCAGCGGTTGAGGTACACCAGAATGCCTGGGAAAAACCCGGCTTCCGCCGCGCCCAGGGCAAACCGCAGCAGGTAGAACGCGCTGCTGCTCTCGATCAGCAGCATGCAGGTCGACAGTGTGCCCCACACCACCATCAGGCTGGCGATCCAGCGGCGCGGGCCGACGCGGTCGAGCATCAGGTTGCTGGGTACGCCAAACAACGCATAGGCGATGAAAAACAGCCCGGCGCCCAGCCCGTAGACCGTGTCGGACAGGTGCAGGTCCTGGCTCATCTGCATCTTGGCGAAGCCGATGTTGATGCGGTCCAGGTGGGCGAACAGGTAACACACCAGCAGCAACGGCATCAGCCGCCAGGTGACGGCCCGGTGTGTACTGTCCATGAGTGTGGCTTGCGCCGTGCTGCGCGAGGCGTGCTCGAGTGTGCTCATATTTGTTGTACTTGTTGTGTGATGAGACGGTGAAAGGTGTCGGCCGTTGGCTCAGGCCGGTTTGTTGAACAGCGGGTGCAGGGTGCTGTGCTTGGCGTCGTAGACCTGCGCGTTGCTCTCGTCGATCTGCAGGGTGATGCCGATGGGGCGCTGCTGGAGCAGCGCGTCCAGGTGCTGCTTGAGCACGTGCAACAGGCTGTCGCCGACCGCTTTGTGAACCTCCGCGGAGCGCCCGTTGGCCATCCGCAGGTTGGCGTACAAAAAGCCATAGTCGCCGTTGCCATCCGCCACTGCGCAGTGCGCGGCGGGGTAGGCCAACACGCGGGTACCGCCGGTGGGGAACACGGCCTTGCCGGCGGCATCGCGCTGTTCGAGCATGGTGTTGGCCAGGGCACGGCACAGGCCCGGGATGTCGGCGTCTGTTTCCAGGTCGGGGGTGTAGAGCAGAACCAGGTGTGGCATGAAGGGCATCCTCTTGGCAGAAACGCCTGGCCGCCCGGCAGAGCGGCCAGGTAGCGGAACTACAGGCGGCTGGTGGACACCACCGCGGCCGGGTTGGCGGCCTGCGCGGCGGGGATGGCAGCACCATCCTGCGGGGTGACCGGGAAGATCGCGTTGATCTGGCCGGTGCCCGACGAGCCGAAGTAGGGCGTTACCACGTCGGCCTTGCCGTCGTACTTCGACCAGCCCAGGGCACCGAGCAGCATCGCGGTGTCATGCATGAACCCTTCACCGTGGCCCTTGGCGGCGTATTCGGGGAGCATGCCGCAGAATTCTTCCCATTCAGCGTTCTCCCACATCTTCACCACGCGGTGGTCCAGGGTTTCCAGGAACGGGCTCCACACCTTGGTGGCGAAATCCGGCGCCTGGCCGTTCTGCGCAAAGCGGTGTGACAGCGAGCCACTGGCCAGGAACGCCACGGTGCCGTCGTAGTGCTCTTCCACGGCCTTGCGCATGGCCCAGCCGAGGCGGGCGCTGTCGGCCAGGTAGTGGGAGGTGCACAGCGCCGAGACCGAAACCACCTTGAAGTGCTGGTCTTGGTTCATGTAGCGCATCGGCACCAGGGTGCCGTACTCAGGGCCCAGGGTGGTGGCGTGGTGGGCCATGGTCTCGACGTTGAAGCGGTTGCATTCGGCTGCCAGCAGTTGGCCGAGTGCAGTGTTGCCCGGGAACTCGTATTCCATGTTGCTGATGAAGTGCGGCAGTTCGTTGCTGGTGTAGACGCCCTTGAAATGCGGGCCGCAGAGCACGTGGTAATTGGCATTGACCAACCAGTGGGTGTCGAACACGACAATCGTGTCGACCCCGAGCTCACGGCAGCGTCGGCTGATCTCGTAGTGCCCGTCGATGGCGGCTTGCCGAAAGCCCTGACGCGGGCCAGGCAGCTCGGACAGGTACATGGACGGTACATGGGTAATCTTGGCAGCGAGAGCGAGTTTGCCCATGGAAATCTCCGGTAAGAGGATGTTGTTAGGGTGTAGAAGCCTGTGAGAGCGGGCTTGCCCGCGAACACGGGCGCAGCCCGTGCCATGCACCGTGGGCTCCCACAGGGTTACCCGCTTGATCGAGACGGTTTTATACACCCCAGCGCGGGATGTGGTGGCTGCCCATGGAAATGCACACGTTCTTGATCTCGGCGAACACTTCGAAGCTGTATTGCCCACCTTCACGCCCGGTGCCGGAGCCTTTCACGCCGCCGAACGGCTGGCGCAGGTCGCGCACGTTCTGGCTGTTGATGAAGACCATGCCAGCTTCGATGCCACGCGCCAGGCGGTGCGCCTTGCCGATGTCCTGGGTCCAGATGTACGAGGCCAGGCCGTACTCGGTGTCGTTGGCCAGTTGCAGCGCTTCGGCCTCGTCCTTGAACGGGATCAGGCACACCACTGGGCCGAAGATTTCTTCCTGGGCGATGCGCATGCTGTTGTTCACGTCGGCGAACACGGTGGGCTGGATGAACTGCCCCTTGGCCAAGTGCGCCGGTAGGTTGGCCGGGCGCTCCAGGCCCCCGGCAACCAGGCGTGCGCCTTCTTCGATGCCGATGCGGATGTACCCGGTGACCTTGTCATAGTGCTGCTGGGTGATCATCGAGCCTACTTGCGTTTTCGGGTCGGTCGGGTCACCCACGATCAGGCGCTTGGCGCGGGCGGCGAACTCGGCGACGAACTGCGGGTAAACGCTTTCCTGGATGAAAATGCGGCTGCCGGCCGTGCAGCGCTCGCCATTGAGCGAGAAGATGGTGAACAGCGCTGCATCCAGGGCGCGTTCCAGGTCGGCGTCTTCGAAGATCACCACCGGCGACTTGCCACCCAGCTCCATCGAGTATTTTTTAAGGCCGGCGGTCTGCATGATCTTCTTGCCGGTGGCGGTGCCGCCGGTAAAGGAAATCGCACGCACATCGGGGTGACGCACCAGCGCATCGCCAGCGGTGGCACCGTAGCCTTGGATCACGTTCAGCACGCCGTTGGGGATGCCGGCTTCAACGGCCAGGCGGCCGAGTTCGTTGGCAGTCAGAGGCGACAATTCGCTCATTTTCAAGACGGCGGTGTTGCCCAGGGCCAGGCACGGCGCAGTCTTCCAGGTGGCCGTCATGAACGGCACGTTCCAGGGGCTTACCAGGCCGCACACACCCACCGGCTGGTACAGGGTGTAGTTGAGCATCTGGTCGTCGACCGGGTAGGTGTGGCCATCCATGCGGGTGCACACTTCGGCGAAGAAGTCGAAGTTGTGCGAGGCACGCGGGATCAGCACGTTCTTGGTCTGGTGGATCGGCAGGCCGGTATCGAGGGTTTCCAGCTCGGCCAGTTTCGGCACGTTCTGGTCGATCAGTTCGCCCAGCTTGCGCATCAGACGGGCACGTTCCTTGGCTGGGGTGTTGGCCCATTTCGGGAAGGCTTCCTTGGCCGCCGCAACCGCCTGCGCGACCTCTTCGGCACCGCCGCTGGCGACTTCGCAAATCGCGTCACCGGTGGCTGGGTTGTAGTTGACGAAGGTGTCTTTGCTCTCGACCTCACGGCCGTTGATCCAGTGCTTGATCATGCTGCTCATGCCTTGTTGTTCTTGAAGAAGTCAGCTTCGCTGACGATGCGGTTGACCAGGCGACCGACGCCTTCCACTTCCACCACCACTTCATCGCCTGGCACTACGTCGGCCAGGCCTTCTGGGGTGCCGGTGGCGATCATGTCGCCCGGTTGCAGGGTCATGAAGCTGGAGAAATATTCGATCAGGTAAGGGATGTCGAAAATCATGTCCGAGGTGCTGCCTTCCTGTTTCAGCTCACCGTTGATCCAGGTGCGCAGCTTCAGGTTGGACGGGTCTGGCACGTCGGCCGCATCGACGATCCACGGGCCGACCGGGGTGGTGGCGTCGCGGTTTTTCACCCGCAGGTTGGGGCGGTAGTAGTTTTCCAGGTAGTCGCGGATGGCGTAGTCGTTGCACACGGTGTAGCCGGCCAGGTACTGCAGGGCGTCTTCGCGCTTGACGTTACGTGCCTGCTTGCCGATCACCGCCACCAGCTCGCACTCGTAGTGCATGTAGGCGACGTTGTCCGGGCGCCAGGTGACCTGCTTGTGGCCGGTGTAGGTGCCCGGCGACTTGATGAACGCCAGCGGCTCGGTGGGCGGCGTGAAGGCGAGTTCCGCAGCGTGGTCGGCGTAGTTCAGGCCAAGGGCGAACATGCTGCCGGTGGCCGGTGGCAGCCAGGTCACCTGGTCTTCATGCACCAGGCGGCCGTCGGCCAGGCGCAGGTGGTCGTCTTCGACGGTGACGTTATGGACCTGGCCGTCGAACTGGATACGGGCGTGTTTCACAGGAGCAATCCTCATTCGGCGACGATGTGGTTGGTGAGCGTGCCCAGGCCATCGATCTCGACATCGACGCGGTCGCCTGGCTGCACATCGACGCGCCCCTCGGGGGTGCCGGTAATGAGGATGTCGCCCGCATGCAGGGTCATGAATTCGGTGATCTCGGCGATCAGCTGGGCAACCGTGCGCACGCAGTTGGCGGTGGTGTTCTGCTGGCGCACTTCACCGTTGACCCGCAGGCGCAGGCCCAGGGCGTCGGGGTTGGCCACCTGTGCAGCCGGTACCAGGGTGGGGCCGACCGGGCAGAAGCCATCGCGGCACTTGGCCTTGACCGCAGGGCGGTAGTAGCTGGTCTCAGGCAGGCTGACTTCGTTGACGATGGTGTAGCCCGCCACGTAGCCCAGCGCGTCTTCGGCGCTGACCCGGCTGGCGTCCTTGCCAATCACCACGCCCAGGGCAGGGCCCGGTTGCAGGCGCTCGACACCGGCCGGAAACACCACGTTGCCTTCATGGTGGTTGCGGGTGTTGGGCGTCTTGACGAACAGCACCGGCTTGACGGGCGGTTGTTTGTAGGGCGCTTCGTGAAACGCCGCTTCGTGCTGCTGCAGCAGACCCTGGTAGTTCAGCGCAACGCCGAACAGGGTGCCGGTCGCAACGTCATGCAGGGCATGGCTCATGCTTTTCTCCAGGCGGTGCAGGGCGAGGGTCGTCCTGCCGAGATTGTTAATGTGTTAATGTTATAGTTAATATGTTAACGAAGGTCAAGGCTTCACCCAGTGGCATCTGCCAAGCAGCCGGGGCACCATGGGTGATCGTCAATACGGGCAAGCGCTTTGCGGGTAAGCAGTCATGAGTGATCGGCATCCCATTCCGAACATCAACATCGGCCAGGTCTATGACCAGCGCTACAGCGACAGCGAGGTGCACTACGACCGGCTGGGCAACCTTGCCGGGTTTTTCGGGCGCAACATGCCCGTGCACCGGCACGACCGGTTTTTCCAGGTGCATTACGTGAAGTCCGGTACGGTGCGGGTGTACCTGGATGATCAGCAGTACATCGAGGCCGGGCCGATGTTCTTCCTGACGCCGCCGACGGTGGCGCATGCCTTCGTCACCGAGCCAGACAGCGACGGCCATGTGCTGACGGTGCGTCAGCAACTGGTCTGGCAACTGATCGAAGCCGACGCCAGCCTGTTGCCGGCCGGGGTGCAGGTGCGGCCTGCCTGCGTTGCCTTGGCCAAGGTGCCGGCTGCGTACAAGGCCGAGGCGCGCAGGCTCGAACGCTGGCTGGAAGCGCTCAGCGACGAAGTTGCCACGCCTCATCCGGGGCGCGATGCGGCGCTGCAGTCGCTGACCCGGCTGATCATGATCAGCTTGCTGCGGCTGTGCCCCAACTCGCGCGAGGCCACGCCGGCCAGGCACGAAGACCTGAAAATCTTCCACCGCTTCAACGCACTGATCGAAGCGCATTACCTTGAGCATTGGCCCCTTGCGCGCTACGCGCAGCAGATCGGCGTGACCGAGGCGAGGCTGAACGATGTGTGCCGGCGCATTGCCGACTTGCCGTCCAAGCGCCTGGTGCTTGAACGCGTGATGCAGGAAGCCAAGCGCCTGCTGTTGTTCTCCGGCAGCACGGCAAACGAAATCTGCTACCAGCTGGGCTTCAAGGACCCGGCCTATTTCAGCCGGTTCTTCAACCGTTACGCCAAGCTCACGCCCGGCGAATACCGCCAGCGGCAAGCGGAGTTGTTGTGAGAGGGCCATGGCGTACCGCCCGGATCGCGTCGTTGTTGTTTGATCCGGATGGTCGCAGCTTGGCGGGCGGCCTTGAATGGGTTTTCCATGGAAGAGCTTGCACTTTCCAGGCGTCTTGTCCCTTTTTGCCTATGCCCCTAATCTTGCCAGTCGTACCCCAAACACAGGCGCCCACATGACCAAGACGCAACCCTCGCTGACATTGAGCCTGCTGCAGGCCCGGGAAGCCGCAATGGCATTTTTCAGGCCGTTGCTGAACGAACACGACCTGACCGAGCAACAGTGGCGAGTCATTCGTATTCTTAGCCAGCAAGGTGAGTTGGAGAGCTACCAGCTCGCCCACCTGGCGTGCATCCTCAAACCGAGCATGACCGGGGTGTTGAGCCGTTTGGAGCGCGATGGCCTGGTGCGCCGGCAGAAGGCCGCGCAGGACGCGCGGCGAGTGTTCGTGAGCCTCACCGAACGCGGCGAGGCCTGTTTCGAGTCGATGCGCGAGGGCATGGAGGCCAACTACCGCAAGATCCAGGCGCAGTTCGGCGAAGACAAGTTGGCGCAACTGATGGGGTTGTTGAACGAGCTCAAACGCATCGAGCCGTAGGCCGGGCTGCGGGGGAGGGCCGGTGCAACCCGTGCACCGGCCTTGGCATTACAGCACTCAGTATTCCCAGAAAATCCGCTGCAGCTCTTTGCTGTCCTGGGTCTTGGTCATTGCGACCATGGCCAGGATGCGGGCTTTTTGTGGGTTCAGGTCATGGGCCACGACCCAATCGTTCTTGTCGTCCGGCTGCTCGGCGTTACGCAGCACGAAACCGCCTTGGTTGACGTGGGACGAACGGATGATCTGCACGCCGTTCTTGCGCAGTTCTTGCAGCGCCGGTACTACCCGCGACGACACCGAGCCATTGCCGGTACCGGCATGGATGATCGCCTTGGCGCCGTTCTGCGCCAGTGCCTTGTAGGCGGTGTCGGTCACGTTGCCATAGCCGTAGGCGATGTCCACGGCCGGCAGGCTGCTGATCTGCTTGATGTCGAATTCCGAATTGACGGTATGACGCTTGGCCGGCAGGCGGAACCAGTAGGATTTACCTTCAACGACCATGCCCATCGGGCCCCAGGCGCTCTTGAACGCTTCGGTCTTGATGTTGACCGACTTGCTGACATCGCGGCCAGACTGGATCTCATCGTTCATGGTCACCAGCACGCCCTTGCCACGCGACTGCTTGTCGCTGGCCACGGCCACGGCGTTGTACAGGTTGAGCATGCCGTCTGCCGACATGGCGGTGCCAGGGCGCATCGAGCCGACCACCACGATTGGCTTGTCGGTTTTTTCCACCAGGTTAAGGAAGAAGGCGGTCTCTTCCAGGGTGTCGGTGCCGTGGGTGATGACGATGCCGTCGACGTCGTTGCTGTCGGCCAGTTCGGCGACGCGCTTGCCCAGTTTCAGCAGGTCTTCGTTGGTGATGCTTTCGGAGGCGATCTGCATCACCTGTTCACCGCGCACGTTGGCCAGGTCGGCCAGCTCGGGCACACCGGCGATGAGCTTGTCGACGCCCAGTTTGGCCGCTTGGTAGGTGGCGCTGTTGGCCGCGCTGGCGCCCGCACCGGCAATGGTGCCGCCGGTGGCGAGGATGACCACGTTGGCCAGCTTCTGTTGGGTTTCGGCTTCTTTGGCGGAAACGGCGGTCGGCAGGATCAGCAGCAACGCGAGTGCGCTGGGGGTGAAGGATTTAAGTGCAGCATTCATAGTTATTGTTCTCTCTCTTCCTATTGAGGCGATTGCTGTATCGCACAAGAAACAACGCATGTTTCGTACCATTCCTGGCAAGAGCCCGTATTTGCCTGCGCAACCCTGCACCTGTGGGAGCGGGCTTGCCCGCGATGGGGCTCGCAGCGGCCCTATTCATTCGGAATCCCGAACAAGCATAGGAAAACCTGTTCGGTTTTTCGGAAAAATTCCGGATAATCTGCGCCAGGCGTGACTCGCCCTTAACAGCCAAACGGATTTGACAAAACCAGGTCCTGTTTCCATAGTGAGTCAACGCAAACGTTTGCGATCCGATAAAAAACACAAGATTCGGAGTCATCGTCCATGAAACTGCCGTTCCCCGGTCGTCTGCTGGCCCTCGCTGTCGTCTCGTCACTTTCCCTGGCCTTGCCGCTCAGTGCTGCACACGCCGAAGAAAAGCCCAAAGTCGCCTTGGTGATGAAGTCTCTCGCCAACGAATTCTTCCGCACCATGGAAGACGGCGCCAAGGATTATCAAAAAAGCCACGCCAATGATTTCGACCTGATCGCCAACGGCATCAAGAACGAAACCGACACCGGCGAGCAGATCCGCATCGTCGAGCAGATGGTCAACGCAGGGGCCAAAGCCCTGGTAATTGCGCCAGCGGACTCCAAAGCCCTGGTTTCAGCCGTTAAAAAAGCCATGGACCAAGGCGTGGTGGTGATCAACATCGACAACCGCCTAGACCCCGAACTGCTCAAAAGCAAAGGCATCAGCGTACCCTTCGTAGGCCCCGATAACCGCAAAGGCGCCCGCCTGGTGGGCGACTACCTGGCCCAGCAGAAGCTCAAGGCCGGTGACCAGGTCGGCATCATCGAAGGCGTGCCGACCACCACCAACGCCCAGCAGCGCACCGCTGGCTTCAAGGAGGCGATGGAAGCCGCGCAGATGAAGATCGTTTCGGTGCAGTCCGGCAACTGGGAAATCGACAAAGGCAACGCCGTTGCCGCCTCCATGCTCAACGAATACCCCGAGCTCAAGGCCCTGCTGGCCGGTAACGACAGCATGGCCTTGGGCGCCGTGTCGGCCGTGCGCGCCGCAGGGAAGGCCGGCCAGGTGCAAGTGGTCGGTTACGACAACATCAATGCCATCAAACCCATGCTCAAGGACGGCCGCGTACTCGCCACGCTTGATCAGGCCGCCAGCCAGCAGGCGGTGTTCGGTATCCAGGCGGCGCTGAAGATGATCAACGGTGAGAAGCCGGGCGTGGATGCCGACAATGTCATCCAGACCCCCGTCACGCTCATCACCCAGCCCTGATACCCGCCAGGAGAGAGGGCCATGCCTGCAACGGCCAATGAAGTGGTGCTCGCCGCCAGCGGGCTGGGCAAGACCTACGCCCAGCCGGTGCTCGGTGACGTCGGCCTGAGCCTGCGCGCCGGTGAAGTACTGGCCCTGACGGGCGAGAACGGTGCTGGCAAGAGCACGTTGTCCAAGCTTATCAGTGGCCTCGAGGTGCCCACCACCGGGCACATGACCTACCGCGGCCAGCCCTACGCGCCCGGCAGCCGCAGCGAGGCCGAGCGCCTCGGTGTGCGCATGGTCATGCAGGAACTCAACCTGCTGCCGACCCTGACCGTGGCCGAAAACCTGTTCCTCGACAACCTGCCCAGCCGCTTCGGCTGGATCAGCCACAAGCGCCTGCGCCAACTGGCCACCGCTGCCATGGCCCAGGTCGGGCTGGACGCCATCGACCCGGACACCCCGGTCGGCGAGCTGGGCATCGGCCATCAGCAGATGGTCGAAATCGCCCGCAACCTGATCGGCGATTGCCGTGTGTTGATCTTCGACGAACCCACCGCCATGCTCACTGCGCGTGAAGTGGAGCTGCTGTTCACCCAGATCGAACGCCTGCGCCAACGCGGCGTGGCCATCGTTTATATCTCCCATCGCCTCGAAGAACTGCAGCGCGTGGCCCAGCGCATCGTCGTGCTGCGTGACGGCAAGCTGGTGTGCGACGAGCCGATCCAGCGCTACAGCAGCGCCGAGCTGGTCAACCTGATGGTCGGCCGTGAGCTGGGCGAACACATCGACCTGGGCCGCCGCGAGATTGGCGCGCCGTTGCTGAAGGTCGACCGGCTTAGCCGGGGCGACAAGGTGCGTGAGGTGTCGTTCGAGGTCAGGGCAGGGGAGATCTTCGGTATCTCTGGCCTGATCGGCGCCGGCCGCACCGAGCTGCTGCGCCTGATCTACGGTGCCGACCGCGCCGACAGTGGCAGCATCGCCCTGGGCCAGCCGCCACAGGCAGTGACCATCGACTCACCCAAAGCCGCCGTCAAAGCCGGTATCGCCCTGATTACCGAAGACCGCAAAGGCGAAGGCCTGCTGTTGACCCAGTCGATCAGCGCCAATATCGCCTTGGGCAACCTTGGCGCGGTATCGCGCGCCGGTGTGCTCGACAGCGAGGCTGAAATGGCCCTGGCCGAACGCCAGATCCAGGCCATGCGCATCCGCAGCGCCGGCCCGCACCAGGCCGTGGGCGAACTGTCCGGTGGCAACCAGCAGAAGGTGGTGATCGGCCGTTGGCTGGAGCGTGATTGCCAGGTGCTGTTGTTCGATGAGCCAACCCGAGGCATCGACGTTGGCGCCAAGTTCGACATCTACGGTTTGCTGGTCGAACTGGCGCGCCAAGGCAAGGCCCTGGTGGTGGTGTCCAGCGACCTGCGCGAACTGATGCTGATCTGCGACCGCATTGCCGTGCTCTCGGCTGGCCGCCTGATCGACACCTTCGAGCGCGACCATTGGAGCCAGGACCAGCTGCTTGCCGCAGCCTTTGCCGGCTATCAGACACGTGACGCACTGCTGCATGACGCAGCACCCAGGATGGATGCATGAAAACCACTCCCCTCGACAGCCAAAACGCCGCCCCCGTGCGCCGCAGTGGCACGTACTTCGGCCTGGGCACTTACCTGGGCCTGGCCGGCGCGCTGCTGGCGATGATCGTGCTGTTCTCGTTCCTCAGTAGCCACTTCTGGTCCTATGCCACCTTCAGCACCCTGGCCAACCAGATCCCCGACCTGATGGTGCTGGCGGTCGGCATGACCTTCGTGCTGATCATCGGCGGCATCGACTTGTCGGTCGGCTCGGTGCTGGCGCTGGCGGCCTCGACAGTCAGCGTGGCCATTCTCGGCTGGGGCTGGGGCGTGCTGCCCTCGGCGCTGCTCGGCATGGCCGTGGCAGCCCTGGCCGGTAGCATCACCGGCGGCGTTACCGTGGCCTGGCGCATCCCCTCGTTCATCGTTTCGCTCGGTGTGCTGGAGATGGCCCGCGGCCTGGCCTACCAGTTCACCGACTCGCGCACCGCTTATATCGGCGACGCCTACGCCTGGTTCTCCAACCCGATCGCGTTCGGTATTTCGCCGGCATTCCTCATCGCCTTGCTGGTGATCGTGTTGGCCCAACTGGTGCTGACCCGTACGGTATTCGGCCGCTACCTGATCGGCATCGGCACCAACGAAGAGGCCGTGCGCCTGGCAGGCATCGACCCGCGCCCCTACAAAGTGCTGGTGTTCGCCCTGATGGGGCTGCTCGCCGGCCTGGCGGCGCTGTTCCAGATTTCGCGCCTTGAGGCCGCCGACCCCAACGCCGGGTCCGGCCTTGAACTGCAGGTGATTGCCGCCGTGGTGATTGGTGGCACCAGCTTGATGGGTGGCCGCGGTTCGGTCATCAGTACCTTCTTTGGCGTGCTGATCATTTCAGTGCTGGCCGCAGGGCTGGCGCAGATCGGCGCATCGGAACCCACAAAACGCATCATCACCGGGGCGGTCATCGTCATCGCCGTGGTGCTCGACACTTACCGTAGCCGGCGTGCAGGCCGGCGGAACTGAAAAAACATGGCAACCATCAAAGACGTCGCAGCACTGGCGGGTATTTCCTACACCACCGTGTCCCATGTGTTGAACAAGACCCGCCCTGTCAGTGAACAGGTGCGGCTCAAGGTCGAGGCCGCCATCGTCGAGCTCGACTATGTACCCAGCGCGGTGGCGCGCTCGCTCAAGGCGCGCAGCACCGCCACCATCGGTTTGTTGGTGCCCAACAGCGTCAACCCGTACTTCGCCGAACTGGCGCGAGGGATCGAAGACGCCTGCGAGCGCAACGGTTACTGCGTGATCCTGTGCAACTCCGACGACAACCCGCAAAAGCAGCGCAGCTACCTGCGTGTGCTGCTGGAAAAACGCATCGATGGCCTGGTTGTAGCGTCTGTGGGTGAAGACAGCGACCTGTTGCAAAGCCTGGCCTGCGTGCGCACGCCCATGGTCATCGTCGACCGCGAGCTGGACGGCGTCGACGCCGACCTGGTGCGCATCGACCACGAGCACGGCGCTTACCTGGCCACTCGGCACCTGCTGGAGCTTGGCCATCGCGACATCGCCTACATCGGCGGCCCGGCCGAAACCGGTGTCAGCCAACTGCGCCTGGCCGGTTTCCGTCGCGCCCTGCAAGAGGCAGGGGTAGAGGCGGAGCCCAGCCGCGTGCTGCATTGCGATTTCACCAGCCCAGGCGGCCACGGCGCGGCCGCACAGTTGCTGGACGGCAACCGGCCGACGGCGATCTTCGCCGGTAACGACATGATCGGCTTTGGCGTGCTGCGCGCCGCCGCCGAGCGCAACATCAACGTACCGGGTGAACTGTCGGTGATTGGCTTCGATGACATCGAGCTCAGCCGTTACGTTTACCCGCCGCTGACCACCGTGGGCCAGTCGATCCGCGAGCTGGGCGAAAACGCCGCCGCGTTGCTGCTCTCGCGCATCGCCACGCCTCGGCAGGGTTCGGCAGAGCAGCGCATCGTCGCCCCGCGCATCGTACAGCGCGAGTCCACCGGGCCACGCCCGGACCTATTCAATGATTACCGCTAAGGAGCGCTTATGCATGCCAAGGTAGTGGTGGTCGGTAGCCTCAACATGGACTTGGTCGCCCGCGCTCAGCGTTTGCCACGGGCGGGCGAAACCTTGCCTGGCGAGGCGTTTTTCACGGCGCCCGGCGGCAAGGGCGCCAACCAGGCGGTGGCGGTGGCACGGTTGGGTGGCAGTGTGGCGATGGTCGGCAACGTCGGTGATGACGCCTATGGCCAGCAACTGCGCAAGGCGCTGGAGCGCGAAGGCGTTGATTGCCAGGCGGTGAGCGTGTGCGAAGGGGTTTCCAGCGGTGTGGCGCTGATCACCGTCGACGCCGCCAGCCAGAACTGCATCGTCATCATCCCTGGCGGCAATGGCCTGCTGACGCCGCAGTCGGTGCAGGGCTTCGATAAGTTGCTGCAGGCAGCCGACGTCATCATCTGTCAGTTGGAAGTGCCGACCGAAACCGTGGCCTGGGCCTTGGCCAGGGGGCACGAACTGGGCAAGCGTGTCATCCTCAATCCGGCGCCTGCTACAGGCCCGCTGCCCTCAACCTGGTTTGGCCATATCGACTACCTGACCCCAAACGAAAGCGAGGCCGAAGCACTGACCGGTATCACCGTCACCGACCAGGGCAGCGCCCTGCGCGCCGGTGAGCGATTGCTGCAACTGGGCGCTGGCAAAGTGATCATCACCCTCGGCGCCCAAGGCGCCCTGTTGGTGACCGCGCAGGGCCATCAGCACTTCCCCGCGCCGGTGGTGCAGCCGGTGGACACCACGGCCGCTGGCGACACCTTCGTGGGTGGTTTTGCCGCAGCTTTGGTGCGGGGCCTGGAGGAGGGCGAAGCAATCGCCTTCGGCCAGCGCGCCGCGGCATTGTCGGTCACCCGCGTGGGGGCGCAACCATCGATTCCCTACCTCTCGGAGCTGCAGCCATGAAAAAGACCGCGCTGCTCAATATCGCCCTGTCACGGACCATTGCCGGCTTGGGGCATGGCGACATTCTGGTGATTGGCGATGCCGGGCTGCCGGTGCCGCCTGGCGTCGAGCTGATCGACCTGGCGCTGACGCCGGGCATACCGGACTTTGCCAGTGTGCTACGGGTGGTGTTGAGCGAGATGCAGGTAGAGCGGCATGTGCTGGCCGAGGAGATGCAGAAAGTGGTGCCGCCCGGGCTGGTCGAGATTGAGCGCTTGCGCGGTAAGCTGGGCAAGCGGGAGTGGATGAGCCATGAGGAATTCAAAGTGCTGTCACGCAGTGCGCGTGCCGTGGTGCGCACGGGGGAGTGCCAGCCGTACAGCAACATTGCACTCGTATCCGGCGTGACTTTCTAACCCTGACGCGATCCCTTGTAGGAGCGGCCTTGCGTCGCGAAAGGGTCGCGTAGCGGCCCCAGGTTTTAGCAGCGCCGCATATACCGCAGGGGACCGCCATGCGGCCCTTTCGCGACGCAAGGCCGCTCCTACAGGAGATCGTGTGGCCTGCGAGTAACGCTGCAAAACCTGCACCTCACCCAAGGCAACAGGAGTGCCCTATGCTCAAACCCCTGCTACAAGGACTCACCCTCATGGCCGCAGCCACCACCACTACCCTCCAGGCCGCCCCGCGCGACCTGATCATCGACACCGACCCCGGTGCCGACGACGTGGTTGCGCTGTTCCTGGCCATGGCCTCGCCCGATGAGCTGAACATCCGCGCCATCACCACCGTGGCCGGCAACGTGCGCCTCGATAAAACCTCGCGCAACGCCCGCCTGGCCCGCGAATGGGCTGGCCGTGAAGACATCCCCGTGTACGCCGGGGCCGGCCGCCCGCTGGTGCGCACGCCCATCTACGCCGCCGAAGTGCATGGCGAAGAAGGCCTGACCGGTGTGCAAGTCCACGCGCCGCAAAAGCCGCTGGCCCAAGGCAATGCCGTGCAATACCTGGTCGACACCCTCGGCAGCGCACAACCCCACAGCATCACCCTGGCCATGCTCGGCCCACAGACCAACCTGGCCCTGGCACTCATCCAGCGCCCGGAGATCGCCCAAGGCATCAAAGAAGTCGTGGTCATGGGCGGCGCCCATTTCAACGGCGGCAACATCACCCCTGCAGCCGAATTCAACCTCTACGCCGACCCGCATGCCGCCGAGGTGGTGCTGGCCAGTGGCGTACAACTGACTTACCTGCCGCTGGACGTCACCCACAAGCTGCTGACCAGCGAAGCACGCCTCAAGCAACTCGCGGCGGTCAACAACCAGGCCAGCAAGCGGGTCGTGGATATTCTCAATGCCTACATCACCCACGACATGGACCTGTACGGCATGCCTGGCGGCCCGGTGCACGACGCCAGTGTCATTGCCTACCTGCTAAAACCCGAGCTGTTCAGTGGCCGACGCGTTCACATGGCCATCGACAGCCGCGAGGGCCCGACCTTTGGCCAGACCATCGCCGACTGGTATGGCGTGCTGAAACAGCCCGCCAACGTCATGTGGGTAGAGGAGGGGGATGCTCAGGGCTTTTTCGACCTGCTCAGCGCGCGCCTGGCTCGATTGCAATAGGGGAATGCCTGGCGAAGCGCTCGAACGCTTGGTCCATAAAGCTGCGCGCCGCTTCGCTGCCGCGGTCGCGCACCAGCAGGTCGATGGCAATCAGTAGCAACTCCTCCGGCGTGCTGGGGCTGTAGGCGCTCTGGCCCTCCGCCCATTTGACCTTGATATCGGCGTCGATGCTGTGGCTGCTCATGAAAGGCTCTCACTGGGGGCCTGGGACGAAGGGGCGAACACCGGATCCTGATGTTCGAGGGAGGCACGGCGCGCTCCACTTCTTGCAGTAAATCATGCCTTTGCGTCAATGACTCTGCGACATAAGAATAAAAAGCTTTGCACGGCAAACCAAGCGTATTGTGCAAAATCCAGTCACGATTGCATTTCGCCTCCACCGGCATGTTCAGGCAGACTTGTGCGGTTTTGCAACAAACAATGCGCGCAGCTGTCGGATCAGACAGTGCCCAGATCGATTTTAGGAGGATTCATGTTCCGTACCCGTGCTTACCTGGCGACCCTGGCGGTGGCTGCTGTGCTGGCTGGTTGCAGTACAGGTGGCAATTCTGCTGGCAGTGCGCCTGCCGTACCGGCAGGCAACGACGGTCGCTGCGAAGCCAGCGGTGCCGATTTTGCCATCGGCAAGCCGGGCAGCCCAGACCTGCTGGAGCAGGCCCGCAAGGCCAGTGGCTCGCAGATGGCGCGTATGCTCAAGCCGCACGATGTGGTGACCCTGGAGTACCGCTCCGAGCGCCTTAACCTGAATGTGGATGAGCAAGGTGTGGTAACCCGCGTCAACTGCGGCTAAGCCGTTGCGAACCCCATAAAAAAACCCGCCACTTGGGCGGGTTTTTTTACAGCTGTCCGAATTACTCCGGACGAACCTGTGCAGCCTGCATGCCTTTCTGGCCTTTTTCGGCCACGAAGGAAACAGCCTGGCCTTCTTTCAGGCTCTTGAAGCCGTCAGATTCGATGGCCTTGAAGTGTACGAAGAGGTCGTCGCCGCCGCTTTGTGGGGTGATGAAGCCGTAGCCTTTTTCATCATTGAACCATTTGACGGTGCCGTTTTGGCGATTGGACATGGGGTGAATCTCCAGACATTTGATTTTTTCAGTGGTGCGATGTTGCCGAGGCTCCGAAGCACCGGCAACATCATAGTCTAATTCTGCGCATCTAGCGCCTTTTACGTTCGCCAGATGTTGATCCAGCGCAAACAATGGGTGTCGAATCGCGGCTTTATGGTTTCAGCCCTTCATGCATGCTTGCTGCACAACCGTTTGAGCTTTCTGCATCAGCTTGGCGTCAACGCCATCCTTGCTGTCTAGGTCCTTGATCTGCTCATCGCTGAAGTTCTTTTCAATAGCCGTTGCGCCACAGCTGCAGTGCTGCTGCGCCGCCTTGGCGTCCAGGCCCTGGGCGGTGGCGGCCTCGATGCACTGGGACATGTAGTTTTGCTTCGCGCCAGCCGGGAACGAACCCGCGTTGGCCGCAACCGGCAGCAGCAGGGCGCCAGCAACGCTCAGGGCCAGAAGAGACGGAAATCTCATAACCAGACACTCCTTGGTTTAGGTCTCATCAAGAGTAGGATGCTTCCCAAAGTCTGATAGGAATTTTTCCGCGTAAGTTCACCCCGGTTGTGTAATTTCCAAATATTTCTGCATCGTGCCCAACCCCGCGTGCTAGCATGCTCGGCTTGTAGCTGACAACGTGCAGCTCACCTGTTTTTTACCTTCCAGTCACTCTGGTTCGCCCCTGGTAAGCCGAAAGGCTTCTGCCACTGTGAGGCAGGCTTTCTCTCGAGAAAGACAGCGCGGATCTTGTACTGGCTCATCCCAACCCACGTGACCTTTGGTAGGGGTCACCACTAGGAGAGGAGGCGCCATGCCCACTATTACTCTTCCCGATGGCAGTCAACGTTCGTTTGATCACGCCGTATCCGTAGCCGACGTCGCCGCCTCCATTGGTGCTGGCCTGGCCAAGGCCACCCTGGCCGGCAAAGTCGACGGCAAGCTGGTCGACGCCTGCGACCTGATCACCCACGACGCCACCCTGCAGATCATCACCCCTAAAGATGAAGAGGGACTGGAGATCATCCGTCACTCGTGCGCCCACTTGATCGGCCACGCGGTGAAACAGCTGTACCCGACCGCCAAGATGGTGATCGGCCCGGTGATCGACGAAGGCTTCTATTACGACATCGCCTATGAGCGCCCCTTCACCCCAGAAGACATGGCCGCCATCGAAAAGCGCATGCTGCAGCTGATCGAGAAGGATTACGACGTCGTCAAGAAGATGACCCCGCGCGCCGAAGTCATCGACGTGTTCAAGGCCCGTGGTGAAGACTACAAGCTGCGCCTGGTCGAAGACATGCCGGATGAACAGGCAATGGGCCTGTACTACCACGAAGAATACGTCGACATGTGCCGTGGCCCGCACGTGCCAAACACGCGCTTCCTCAAGGCATTCAAGCTGACCAAGCTGTCCGGCGCCTACTGGCGCGGCGATGCCAAGAACGAGCAGCTGCAACGCGTCTACGGCACCGCCTGGGCCGACAAGAAGCAGCTGGCCGCCTATATCCAGCGCATCGAAGAAGCCGAAAAACGCGACCACCGCAAGATCGGCAAGCAGCTCGACCTCTTCCACCTGCAGGAAGAAGCCCCAGGCATGGTGTTCTGGCACCCGGACGGCTGGACCGTCTATCAGGTGCTCGAGCAGTACATGCGCAAGGTTCAGCGCGACAACAACTACCTAGAAATCAAGACCCCGCAGGTTGTTGACCGTATTCTGTGGGAGCGTTCCGGCCACTGGTCCAACTACGCCGAGAACATGTTCACCACGTCGTCGGAAAACCGTGACTACGCGGTCAAGCCGATGAACTGCCCGTGCCACGTGCAGGTGTTCAACCAGGGCCTGAAGTCGTACCGCGACCTGCCGATGCGCCTGGCCGAGTTCGGTGCTTGCCACCGTAACGAGCCGTCCGGCGCCCTGCACGGCATCATGCGTGTACGTGGCTTCACCCAGGACGACGCGCACATCTTCTGCACCGAAGATCAGGTGAAGAAAGAAGCCGCCGACTTCATCAAGCTGACCCTGGACGTCTACAAGGACTTCGGTTTCAGCGACATCGCCATGAAGCTCTCGACCCGCCCAGCCAAGCGCGTGGGCTCTGAAGAGCTGTGGGACCGCGCCGAAGGCGCCCTGGCCGATGCCCTGAACGAGTCTGGCCTGGAGTGGGAATACCAGCCGGGCGAGGGTGCGTTCTACGGTCCGAAGATCGAATTTACCCTGCGCGACTGCCTCGGCCGTAACTGGCAGTGTGGTACCCTGCAGTACGATCCGAACCTGCCAGAGCGTCTGGACGCCAGCTACATCGCCGAAGACAACAGCCGCAAGCGCCCGGTAATGCTGCACCGCGCCATCCTCGGTTCGTTCGAACGCTTCATCGGCATGCTCATCGAGCATTACGCGGGTGTGTTCCCGGCATGGCTGGCGCCGACCCAGGCAGTGGTCATGAATATCACCGACAAACAGGCCGATTTCGCCCTTGAAGTTGAGAAATCTCTGAACGGTAGCGGTTTCCGTGCCAAGTCGGACTTGAGAAATGAGAAGATCGGCTTTAAAATCCGCGAGCATACTTTGCTCAAGGTCCCGTACCTTTTGGTTATAGGGGACCGCGAAGTCGAAACGCAAACCGTCGCTGTGCGTACTCGCGAAGGCGCAGACCTGGGCTCCATGCCCGTCGCGCAATTCGCTGAGCTTCTGACACAAGCGGTTTCCCGGCGTGGTCGCCAAGAATCGGAGTAATGACTATTAAGCGTGAAATGAGAAACGATAAACGTGCTGTACCGAAGGCCCCGATCAACGAGAATATCTCGGCCCGCGAGGTTCGGTTAATTGGCGCAGACGGCGAGCAGGTTGGCATCGTCTCGATTGATGAAGCGCTGCGTATCGCTGATGAAGCGAAGCTGGATCTGGTGGAAATCTCTGCAGACGCGGTACCGCCGGTCTGCAAGGTCATGGACTACGGCAAGCACCTCTTCGAAAAGAAGAAGCAGGCTAACGAAGCCAAGAAAAACCAGAAGCAGATCCAGATTAAAGAAATCAAGTTTCGTCCAGGGACGGAGGATGGGGATTACCAGGTAAAACTACGCAACCTGGTACGTTTCCTTACCGATGGGGACAAGGCCAAGATCTCTCTGAGATTCCGTGGTCGTGAGATGGCCCACCAGGAGCTGGGCATGGAGCTGTTGAAGCGGGTTGAAAATGACCTGCTTGAATACGGCACCGTTGAGCAGCATCCTAAGATGGAAGGACGCCAGCTTATGATGGTCATCGCCCCCAAGAAAAAGAAGTAATCTCCCGGGCACGGCAGGCCTGATGATTATGTGTAATTTTATCGAATGCGGAGTTCCAACATGCCAAAAATGAAAACCAAGAGCGGTGCTGCGAAGCGTTTCCTGAAAACAGCTTCGGGCTTCAAGCACAAGCACGCTTTCAAGAGCCACATCCTGACCAAAATGTCGACCAAGCGTAAGCGTCAACTGCGTGGTAGCAGCTTGCTGCACCCGTCTGACGTCGCGAAAGTCGCGCGCATGCTGCGCGTTCGTTAATTCTGGTCAAAGATAGAGGAAGTTACTCATGGCTCGTGTAAAGCGCGGCGTTATCGCTCGTAAGCGTCACAAAAAAATTCTGAAACTGGCAAAAGGTTACTACGGTGCACGCTCGCGCGTATTCCGCGTAGCCAAGCAGGCTGTCATCAAGGCCGGTCAATACGCCTACCGTGACCGTCGCCAGAAGAAGCGTCAGTTCCGCGCACTGTGGATCGCTCGTATCAACGCCGGTGCCCGCACCAACGGTCTGTCTTACAGCCGTCTGATTGCTGGCCTGAAAAAGGCGTCGATCGAAATCGACCGTAAGGTTCTGGCCGATCTGGCAGTGAACGAAAAAGCGGCGTTTGCTGCGATTGTCGAGAAAGCTAAAGCCGTTCTGGCTTAAGTACCCGCGACAATCACCCGGCGGCGCTAGCGTCGCCGGGCATTGAACGTCATCGATAGGGGAAGAGCCTTCAAAGCTCTTCCCCTATTTTCGTATCTGGAGTCTGTACATGGAAAACCTGGATGCGCTGGTCTCCCAAGCCCTTGAGGCCGTAGAGCGCGCTGAAGACATCAATGCCCTGGAACAGATCCGGGTTCAATATCTCGGCAAGAAAGGCGAGCTGACCCAGGTGATGAAGACCCTGGGCAACCTGCCAGCCGAAGAGCGGCCGAAAGTCGGCGCGCTGATCAACGATGCCAAGGAACGCGTCACCGAGGTGCTCAACGCACGCAAGGCCGCCTATGAAGAAGCCGAGCTCAGCGCTCGCCTGGCTGCCGAATGCATTGACGTCACCCTGCCAGGCCGTGGCCAGACCACCGGTGGCCTGCACCCGATTACCCGTACACTCGAGCGCATCGAGCAGTTCTTCACCCACATCGGCTACGGCATTGCCGAAGGCCCAGAGGTCGAAGACGACTACCACAACTTCGAAGCGCTCAACATCCCCGGCCACCACCCGGCGCGGGCGATGCACGACACCTTCTATTTCAATGCCAACATGCTGCTGCGCACCCACACCTCGCCGGTGCAGGTGCGGACCATGGAGTCCAGCCAGCCGCCCATTCGCATTGTCTGCCCGGGCCGCGTCTACCGCTGCGACTCGGATATCACCCACTCGCCGATGTTCCACCAGGTCGAAGGCCTGCTGATCGATCGCGATATCAACTTCGCCGACCTCAAGGGCACCATCGAAGAATTCCTGCGCGTCTTCTTCGAAAAAGAACTGGCTGTGCGCTTCCGCCCGTCGTTCTTCCCCTTCACCGAGCCGTCCGCTGAAGTCGATATCCAGTGCGTGATGTGTTCTGGCAAAGGCTGCCGCGTCTGCAAGCAGACCGGCTGGCTCGAAGTCATGGGCTGCGGCATGGTCCACCCGAACGTGCTGCGCATGTCCGGCATCGACCCTGAAGAATTCCAGGGCTTCGCCTTCGGCATGGGCGCCGAGCGCCTGGCCATGCTGCGCTACGGCGTCAACGATTTGCGTCTGTTCTTCGACAACGACCTGCGCTTCCTCGCGCAATTCCGCTAGGTCAATGCCCGACGCAACTTTCAGGAGAACAGCATGAAATTCAGTGAACAGTGGCTGCGCGGTTGGGTAAACCCGCAAGTCTCCCGTGACGAACTGGTCGCCCGCCTGTCCATGGCCGGCCTCGAAGTCGACAGCGTGACCCCCGCCGCCGGCCAGTTCAGCGGCATCGTCGTGGGCGAAATCCTCGCCACCGAGCAACACCCGGACGCCGACAAGCTGCGCGTCTGCCAGGTCAGCAATGGCCAGGAAACCTTCCAGGTCGTCTGCGGCGCCCCCAATGCGCGCCCGGGCATCAAGATCCCGTTCGCCATGATCGGTGCCGAACTGCCAGGCGACTTCAAGATCAAGAAGGCCAAGCTGCGCGGCGTCGAGTCGTTCGGCATGCTGTGCTCGGCGGCCGAGCTGCAGATCAGCGAAGAAAACGACGGCCTGCTGGAACTGGCGGCTGACGCCCCGGTTGGCGAAGACATTCGCCAGTACCTGAGCCTGGACGACGCCAGCATCGAAATCGGCCTGACCCCGAACCGCGGCGACTGCCTGTCCCTGGCCGGCCTGGCCCGCGATGTCAGCGCCCTGTACAACGTCCCGGTCACCCGCCCAGTCGTCCCGGCTGTACCGGCTGCCCACGACGAAGTGCGCCCGGTCGAAGTGACTGCCCCGGCTGCCTGCCCACGCTACCTGGGCCGCGTCATCCGCAACGTCGACCTGTCCAAGCCGACTCCGCTGTGGATGGTCGAACGCCTGCGCCGCAGTGACGTGCGCAGCATCGACGCCGCCGTCGACATCACCAACTACGTGATGCTCGAACTCGGCCAGCCGATGCACGCCTTCGACCTTGCCGAAATCAACGGCGGCATCCGCGTCCGCATGGCTGAAGAGGGCGAAAAACTCGTCCTGCTCGACGGCCAGGAAGTCGCCCTGCGTGCCGATACCCTGGTCATCGCCGACCACACCCGCGCCCTGGCCATTGCCGGCGTCATGGGTGGCGAGCACAGCGGCGTCAACACCGAAAAAACCCGCGACCTGTTCCTCGAAAGCGCCTTCTTCGAGCCGATCTCCGTCGCTGGCAAGGCCCGTTCCTACGGCCTGCACACCGATGCCTCGCACCGCTACGAGCGCGGCGTCGACTCGCAGCTGGCCCGCGAAGCCATGGAACGCGCCACCGCGCTGATCCTGGAAATCGTCGGCGGCGAAGCCGGCCCGATCGTCGAAGCCGTCAGCGAACAGCACCTGCCCAACGTCGCCCCGGTAACCCTGCGCGCCGAACGCATCACCCAGATGCTTGGCATGGAGCTGGAAGCCGCCCAGGTCGAGCAACTGCTCAACGCCCTGGAGCTGACCACCACGGCGAACGGGGCAGGGCAGTGGACCGTCAACGTCCCAAGCCACCGCTTCGACATCAGCCTGGAAGTCGACCTGATCGAAGAGCTGGCCCGGCTGTACGGCTACAACAACCTGCCGGTCCGCTACCCGCAGGCGCGCCTCGCGCCCCAGGGCAAGCCGGAAACCCGCGGTGACCTGCCGAACCTGCGCCGCCTGCTGGTCGCCCGCGGCTACCAGGAAGCCATCACCTACAGCTTCATCGACCCGAAGTTGTTCGAGCTGTTCACCCCTGGCGTCGAGCCCCTGCTGCTGGCCAACCCCATCTCCAGCGACATGGCCGCCATGCGCGCGTCCCTGTGGCCGGGCCTGGTCAAGGCGCTGCAGCACAACCTCAACCGCCAGCAAGACCGCGTACGCCTGTTCGAAAGCGGCCTGCGCTTCGTCGGCCAGCTCGGTAACCTCGAGCAGCAACCGATGATCGCCGGCGTCGTCACCGGCAGCCGCCTGCCGGAAGGCTGGGCCAACGGCCGCGACGGCATCGACTTCTTCGACGTCAAAGCCGACGTGGAAGCCCTGCTGGGTTACTCCGGCGCGCTGAGCGACTTCACCTTCAGCGCCGGCAAACACCCCGCCCTGCACCCAGGCCAAACCGCCCTCATCGAGCGCGACGGCAAGCCCGTCGGCCACCTCGGCGCCATTCACCCCGAGCTTGCCAAAGCCCTGGGCCTGGACCGCCCGGTGTTCCTGTTCGAGCTGGTATTGGGTGACGTGGTCGAAGGCCGCCTGCCGAAGTTCAGCGAACTGTCCAAGTTCCCAGAAACCCGTCGTGACCTGGCGTTGATTGCAGGACGTGATGTAGCTTCTAACGCGGTGCTTGAATTAATTCGTGACAATGCAGGCGAATGGCTCACAGACCTCAGGCTGTTTGATGTCTACCAAGGTAAAGGCATTGATCCTGATAGAAAAAGCCTGGCCGTCGGCTTGACCTGGCAGCATCCATCGCGCACTCTTAACGACGATGAGGTGAACGTTACCCTGCAAAATATCCTCACCTCGCTCGAACAAAGGTTGAACACCACGTTAAGGAAATAACGGCATGGGTGCTCTGACGAAAGCTGAGATGGCCGAAAGGCTGTACGAGGAGCTGGGGCTTAACAAGCGTGAGGCCAAGGAGTTGGTCGAGCTGTTTTTCGAAGAAATTCGGCACGCACTTGAAGAGAACGAGCAGGTCAAGCTGTCCGGTTTCGGCAACTTCGACCTTCGCGACAAACGCCAGCGGCCGGGCCGCAACCCCAAGACAGGGGAAGAGATCCCGATCACCGCTCGCCGCGTCGTCACCTTTCGTCCAGGGCAGAAGTTGAAGGCCCGGGTTGAGGCCTATGCTGGAACCAAGCCATAACGACGAACTGCCCCCCATACCGGGCAAACGCTACTTCACCATTGGTGAAGTCAGCGAGCTTTGCGCGGTAAAGCCGCACGTGCTGCGGTATTGGGAGCAGGAGTTCCCTCAGTTGAACCCCGTGAAGCGGCGGGGGAATCGGCGGTATTACCAGCGCCAGGACGTGCTGATGATCCGCCAGATTCGAGCGCTGCTGTATGACCAGGGGTTCACCATTGGCGGGGCGCGGTTGCGGCTCTCCAGTGATGAGGTGAAGGATGAGTCAAGCCAGTACAAACAGCTGATTCGGCAGATGATTGTTGAGTTGGAGGATGTGTTGGTGGTGTTGAAGAAGTGATTTGCTCCGACGAATGGAAATTTTTTTGAGAAAAAGCTTTCATTTATCAAAAGGTTAGGGTAGATTCTTCAACGTTCTCAGCGGTATCGAGAATAGAGTCGGGGCGTAGCGCAGCCCGGTAGCGCACTTGCATGGGGTGCAAGGGGTCGAGTGTTCGAATCACTCCGTCCCGACCAATAATCCCAATGACTTAGCCACCTACGGGTGGCTTTTTCATTTCTAGGGCTAGTGACTTTTCGAGTGACTTCGCCTTTTTCCTCATCCGATCCTCCTCTTCAAAATTGTCAGCACTGGTCCACGCGAGTCGGTGGCTGATACCTTGTTTGCCGCATCTATCATCTGACCAATCTCCGCGCCGGAGTAGTGACTGGTCACGCTTCCGCTTTTGTGGCCAAGTAACGACTTGCGATCTTCCAAGCTGACGGCTGCTGCTTTCAGTCTTCGTCCGAATGTATGCTTCAGGTCGTGAACCCTGATGGAAGCGAACCCAGGGTGCGCCGGTCGCAAATGTTGCTCCTGCCAGAGCTTTGCCGCACGCACCCGCGCTTTCTTCCAGGCCGAGTCGTTCATCCGGTGCATCGCGGTGCCGTTGTATGGGAAAACCCACTCCCGACTGATGCCGCGCTGCCCATCGATGATCGACTTGGCGACGTTGTTCAGCACGGCCAGGCGCTCCTCCCGGTTTTTGACTCCAGAGTTCTCATGCCTGCCGCCGAACTCGGCAGGTATCAGAAACACACTGGCGTCCAGTTCCGGCACGAAGATCTCCCAATCCCACCTCAACTTGCAGACCTCCTGTTCGCGACAGCCCGTGTTAACCTTGAACAGGGCCATTCGCTGCAGATGGTCTGGCAACTCACCGAAGAGAATCGATTGCTCCTCCCATGACATCGGGTAGGGCTGTCGGCTCGACTTCTTCTCATCCAGCTTGGTGAGCAGCGGCACGCTGTCCAGCCAGGGCCTGCGCTCTTCATCCCGCCACTTTCGGCACGCCAACTGCAGGACGCGAATGACTCGCTCGATCGCGATGTTGACCGTCCTGTTGCTGACGCCTTTCTTCACCTTCCCATCCGGCATCACTGAATCAGCCTTGCGATCACGGATGTAGTCCGCCAGCGCCTCGTCATCAATGTGCGTCAATGGAAGGTGGCCGATGTACTCGACCACCTGATCCAGATAAAGCGCTGTGAGCCTAATGGAGGGCTGCTCTTTGTTCTCGACCAGGTACTTCGCCGCTGCCGTGGCGAACGTCTTGATCTCCCGGACGCCGTACACTTTCCGCTGCCGCATTTTCTCCAGCAGGTGGATCAGGTACTGCTCGGCCTCTTGCCGGTCACAAGTGCCAGTGCTTTCTTGAATTCGTTCTCCCCTGTAGACCTTGTCGATTTTCCAGATGCCGCTGGGCATTTTCTGGAGCCCTGTGATTGCCTTTTTGGCCATGGAGTCTCCTTGGATTCCATGACCCCGCTTACGCTGCGGGGTCGATTGTTGTCCTGATTGCTCGCCTTTTCAACGGCCATGGCCTCGATGTAGGCGTCTGCCCAGGCATCCAGCTCCAGGCGGTCGAACCCGACCCCCTGTTTCCCGATGGGGCATTCCCGAACGTGAGGCCTTACGGTCGTCTTGAATTCGTCCTTGCACATGCCTAGGTAGCCGGGCGCATCTTTCGCGCTCAGGAATCTAGGCTGCAATGCTGTTGGAGCAGCTGCAGTGGCGTTTGCCATACGTTTCTCCTGCGGCCAGATCAGGCCGTGAATTTGTGCCCGACCTGCGCCGCGCGAGCGGCTTCCTCGGTGCGGAACATGAGCCGGGTGGTGCTGATGCTGCCCCAGCTGTTGTACTCAACGTCGACCCACCAGGCGCCGAACTTTCGGTACGGATCGCCGAGGATCTTCGTGACGTAGTAGTCGATCAGGTTCATGGATGGTCTCCACGCCGCCGGTGGCGGCAGGTTGGTGGTCAGTCGCAGCTGCTGGAGCTGGAGCTGCTATCGCTGGAGCTGCTGTTGTCGCTCGACGAGTAGCTGCTGCTGCTGTCGTAGCTGCTGTAGTCACGACTGGCGCACGAACTGCTCGAGCGAGTCTGCTCGTAGCTGTCCGCCAGATGTATGGGATGCATGGGGCTGATCGGGCTCATGGGGTTGAGCGGGTCGAGCATCGGGTCTTGCCGGCCGGATGCCGGGCTGTGGCCACGGGCATACCCGGTCGGTCCGAGCGCAGCGCGTTGTGCCGGCTTCTTCTTGCGCTTGAACAGGCGGGTCAAGAAATTGAGCATGAGTCTCTCCATGCCCGCGCATGTCGGCGGGCTCATGTGATTTAATCGGGGTTCAATAGGAGGAACGATATGGCCAAGGAAACTAGAAAGCCGTTCGGCTATGTAGCGGTCACACTGATACCAACTGGTATCGGGTCTGTAATGGGCGGTCTGCTGTCAAAACAGCCTGCATTCATATACAGCGGCCTTGGCTTGGCTATACCGGGGGTGTTGCTGGCTGCGACGCACTTCTTGGCGGTGCGTCGGCGGGCTTGAGTTTTAGGGGATGCGGCTTTGCTTTTGGCTGCAATAGCGCTTTTAATCCACCCCTCACCATAACTAGAGGGATCTTGAAGTGAATGATTGGGTGGACTTTTTCGAGGATTTTCCGGAATACGACGATTCCGATCCTAGTAGCAAAAAAAAGGGGCCGGCTTTGGATAGGGAGCAGGTCCAGTACAGGAAGAACGAGAGGGACGAAGTTCAAGCAATGCTTGATGCCGCTCTTCTTCAGAATCCTCTGAAGAAAGTAAGGTAGTTCGAGCTTGGGCGTCCGCATTAATGGGTTGCGGACGCGACCAGTTCCTTCGGCACCTGGACGGTATCGCCGAGCTTGAATCGGACATAGCCTCGGCAGAACGCGGCAAGAGCTGTTGGGCCGTAGCACCATCCGGCGTCGGCAGGCCCACCAGCGCAGCGAATATCCTGAGGAAGGCCGGGGATGTGCTGTGCGCTGCCATTGTGCTTATCGATCATCGGGCCGCCTACCGCCCAGTCTCCCCAAGGGTTGAAGCGCTTGGTGTGCTCGATGGCCTGACCTTGGTACCGGGCGAACACCCGCCAAGGAATGCCGTTGTAGCCGGGCGGTTCCAAGTACACATCCAGACCTTCGGCTTTGCCAACTGCCCAGCCCAGCGCCTCACCGGAAAGGTTGGATACCCTCACTTCGATCAGGCCAGTCATGGTTTTGCCTCCGCCCGCTCGGGGAAAGATGCTTTGGCCTCGGTGCGAAACTCGATCTGCGCGCCGTCGCCGTGGCGACCTTCCGACCAGGTGATCCGCTTGCCGCAATAGCAGCCTGTCACTTGGGACAGGTCAAAGTTCTGCCGGAACTCCATGGTGATCCCGGTCATGCCGTGCTGGCGCGCTAGGGCGACCACGGCCTGCGCGAACTCAACGTCTTGTTCAGTAACTGCGCTCACAGCTGATACCTCTCATCAATCCAGCGTCCAGGCGCCACATGGCGAGGCAAAGCGAATGCCTCACCAAGCGATGCAACGACGATTGCGCGGCAGGCGGCTATGTCGATTGTTGCGCCTCCGCAGACCACGTCACCGACTCTTGCCGAGAACGCATATCCGGGAAGCAGTTCATCGAAGCGCACTCTGTGGGTGAGTATTTGCTCGCTGGCCAATCGGCTGTCCGATGTGGGGCTAAAGCGCTTGAAAACGCTTCCGCCAATTGCCAGTCGAACCCCGGATTCAGTCATCCGAGCCTGTTTACCGTTCGCCACCAGGGTGCAGTAGTCGAGCGCATGCCCGGTCAATTCCCTGGCTCTGACTTCAGCCATTTCACTCACATCGAATACCTCAATTGAGTCCAGCGCCCAGGCGCCAGAGTGGGTGTAGGTTCGGGCTGGGTTTCGTGCGGGGAGAGCTGGCGCTGGTTGCCGGCCTGCAGCTGGCTGTCAGGGATGCAGCTGATGCCGACCCCATTGAGCAGGTAGCAGGTGACGCCGCGCTGGCTGTCGTGCTGTCCGTCGATGACGTTCTCGGTTGCGCTGGCGCCGGTGGCCAGCAGCAGGAGGCAGAGGGCGAGGCGGGTCATTTGCGCAGGCCCTCGTCCGGGTCGAACCCGTATCGCCGGCACAGAGCGTGCGCAACGCCTGATCCGCAGCAGAAGGCGTCCTTCATGAGCACCCAGCGTGGCTGCTTCATTCTGGTGGTGCCCCGCACCATGCGCACCGCAGTGCGGAGTAGATCGTCTTCTGTGAACTCGCAGCCGGAGAGGGTGATGGTGCGGCTGATGTCCTTCTGTTGCTCCAACTGCTGGCGCAGGCTGCGGATCTCTTCAACCATGGCCAGCACCACTGCGGGCCGGGCGGCGCGATAGTAGGCCTCCGCATGGACGTGCGGCTCGCGGATCCCATAGAACTGGACGCCCAGGGCCTGGCCGTCGTAGTTCAGGTAGTCGGCTGTCAGCTCGACGGAGCCCTCGCCGCCGCAGGTCTGACACTCGATCCAGCCTCCTTCGGTGTCGGCGACCTGGGCGCTGTCGAAGTTTTGCGGGGTGGCAGCCTTGGCCGCTGCCTCGATCGCATCAAGGTCCAACTCAATTGTTTCGGGCACGGAGATTCCTTGGCCGCCATATCGCGGCAGTGAATAGAGGGGAGAGGGGTTACAGCTGGGCGGAGTACAGATGTGCTCCTGTAAGGATTTTGCGACGATCAGCTCGGTTGGGGCGCCACAGACATCACACTGACGGTCAGTTGGCTGCTCCAGCTGGCATGGCTGGCATGACCAGGTCGGCGCCCTCGACTCTGCGCTGGCGGATAGCGCTTTGATCCGGGTAACGAGATCGGCAGGCAAATCGAAATCGACGCCAGACCAGTGGCGCTTCTCGATGTCAGTCAGCAGCGCATCCCGCTCGGCCAGCTGGGCGCGCAGGGTGTCGCAGTTCTGCGTCTGAGCCTTCAGCGCCAAATCAGCGTTCTGGCACTTGCGGGTTAGACGCTCAACCTCAAGATTGAATCGATGCGCCTCATTGCGCCATTTGCTCGCATCGCCAGTATCGGCGTGGGTGTAGAGCGGGACACTGTAGGCGCTGGTGTCCAAACCTTGCTGGTCGCTCATGGTCTTGGCCTTTGCGTGCATGACGCTTAATCGGCCCTCTGTCATGTACCAGACCGGCTCGCCCTGTGGCTGTTCGAGCTGATCATTTTCGTGGCGCTGCGCAAATGATCCGGCCTGGGCTTCTTCGTATCCAGCGAGGAACGTCAGGTAGTCGCTGTGGGTGCGCGGGTCGGCGAAGCCAGTTCTGTCCTTGGCCAGTTCCTTTTCGCCCAGGCCGAGCGGGTTGTGGCTGATGAACAGGTCGCGCGGGTCGTTGTTGCTGGATCGGTTTTCTGTGGGCATAGGAATACCACTGCAAAGCTATGCTCTGCTGACGGTTGATGGGAGAGGGAAAATGGATCTGCAGCGACAAGCAAAATTTCGAAAGCAGGCATGGCTCGACTACACCGGGGTGACAGCTTTGCTGCTGATCGCTGTAGCGGTACCTGCCCTGTCTTTCCTCGAGGCTGCCCGTCCAATCGGTGAGCCACTGGGCGTCTGGTTCCAGCGCAGCGGCGCCATCACAACCGTGTTCTCAATGTTCGCCGCAGCCCTTATCAAGGTTCTCGTGGCCAGGCTGCATGTCCCGGGTACTTGGGGTGACGATGATGGATGCGCAGTCCTGGATCAGTTCAAGGTTCGTCTAGATGTGGCCAATAAAATGTCCTTCGTGCTCATCGTTGTCGGCACGATTGTGTGGGGGTATGGGGACGTGATCATCAACAACCTGCTGGCGATGTGAAGGGCTCAGGCGGCTTTCATCAGGGCTTCGATCACCCGCTGACCAGCTAGCGGCGGCACGGCGTTGCCAGCCATGTGCATGGTCAGCCGGTGGTTGTCCGGCCGCAGGGTGTCGGCTGGGAACGACATGGCGGCCAGGGCCTCGCTGGCGCTGAGCATCCGCATGTTGTCGCCATCGACCAGGGCCCAACGGTCAAGCGTGGTGATAGTGCCGATCGGCCGGTTAATGTCGGGCCGGTGGTGCCGGAGCCCTTGCCGTAGTATGGCATGATGAAACGGTCGCCGAAGCGCTGGCGACCGTTACGCACCCGGTCGAGGGTGGCCTGGGCCCGTCCAGGCTTCTCGATGGGAGACCACCGCCCGCCGTCGAAGTCGAGAAAGCTGGCGGCCGGCACGTGGTGATCGCGCGGCAGGTGCAGCATCAGTGGCGCCTTGCTGCGCGTCAGCACCATGAACAGCCGCACCCGGTGCTGCGGCACGCCGAGGTCAGCGCAGTCCACGATGTGTGGCGCAGCCTGATATCCCAGCGCTTGTACGGCCTGCAGCCAGGCCGGGTAGAGAACCCAGTCGGTGAACTCCGGAACGTTCTCGATCACCGCCGCTTGTGGCCGGTGGAACTCCAGGGCCGATACCGGCGCCCAGGCCGTCGAGCGCGAAGCGTCGTGTTCAGGGTTTCCCGACTTCTTCCGGCGGGCCTTGGCGTGGCCCTGGCAGCAGGGGGAGGCGAGCAGGATGTCGTGCGCCGGTACCTGCTCCCAGCGCGCCTGGTGCAGGTCCTGGCAGACGTGCTGAGTATCGGGGTGGTTAGCGCTGTGCCATTTAACTGCCACCGGCCAGTGGTTTGCCGCCCAGAGAACCTGGACGCCTGCGGCGCGCGCGCCGGTACTCCATCCGCCGAGGCCGGCGAACAGGTCGATTGCGGTGGGCATGGGAAAATCTCAAGTGCATGCTAAAGTGCCACCACTTACCAACGGAGGGTTAGAGATGGTCCATGTAGTTGAAGTCATTGCAGAACTGAAGGCTGACGGGTTCATCAACGTCGGTCGTGGGACTCAAGGCCGCGTGATTCGCGCGGTTGGCGCAAAACAGTTCTCGATCGAGGTTGATCATGTGGTGAAGGGTGTCGCGATCCCGTCGGGCCTGTTTGATACACCCGAAGAAGCAAAAGATGTTCTTCTTCAATTCTGGGAAGAGTGCAACGAAGCGCTTCAGAACAACCCCTCTTGGATGCAGCTTCGATAGCTATATCGCCGCGACGATGGCGCCGCCCTCTCCGGGGAGGTGTCATCGTTGAATAGGGGGAGGCGCTGGCGGGCAGCGCGGGGTAGCGTGATTCGTTGAAGTGGGGTATTCGTGTGGCACGGCATGGAGCCGGATTAAGGAGACACTGGTGCGTTACAACTTGAGTGACAGCATGATCAAGGTCGGCATGACTCTTGATGAGGTTACGGAAATCGTTGGCGAAGAAGCGCTTGGAGGTTGGGGAAAGCGCGGACTCATGGGTAGGCCCGAAAGACAAAAGAGCTTCTATTTCATGGACCAGACGAAGTGGTGCGTTGTCTGGTTCGACGATTCTGATGTGGTAGTTGCGAAGACCACGATGGACATCCGTTGAGTGCTTAACGACGCTATGCGGGAATAACCAATGCCCGCGAGGCGTCGGTTACAACGCCATTTCCGTCTGTGAATTTCGCTGCCAGATCGGCGCGCTATTGTGAGCCTCGATTCGGTCTGCGATCACGCTGGCGCGCTGCCCGGCCGATGGCGGGGTGTACATGCCGAATCGGCTCACACTGCCGCCGTTTACCGCTGCGTTGGTGCTGTCCGCTGAGGCCAGGGGCAAGCTCTGGAATATTGCCGGGTCAAGCATGCGCAGGCCGTGCAGGCGGCATTGAGGCCGGCCCTGGTCGTCACAGATGGCATCCATCGCTGAGCCCATACGCTTCCACCACGCTGCGGTGCTAGGCGATCGCCACTGTCCGGAACTTCCCAAGGCAACCATTCGCCAGGTCTGCGCCAAGCGCTGTAGGCGCTCGATCGACTCGTGCATGTGCCAGACCGGAGCGCCTGGGAGATGGCCGGGCCATTGATCGAGCAAGCGATCGTTGGCGTCCTCGTCCCCATCGATCACGTCAGGGATCAGGGCCCAGTCGAACCCGGGGTGGCGGTGCCAGTCATCCACCCAACGGGTGTACCCATGCACATCGACCTGGCCTCCTTTCTTCCAGACGGTGAACGCGCCGTTGTCGAAGACGAAAGACTGACAGGCCTCGGCGACTATGCCCATGTCGTCTTGGCGCGGGAACGGCACCAAGGCGTGCCGGCCGGTCAGCAGCCGCGCTGCATCCTGACGAGTGCCGCCAATGGGCGTGCCGTGGTAATGGATCATCCGCTCAGCCTCACCGTTTCGATCTCGACGCCCTGGTGCACCGCCTTGATCCCCTGTTCGCCGCCAAAGCGCTCGGCCAGATGATCCGCGATCTGCTCGTGCCAGCCCTGTTTGATCAGCGCGGTAGCCGTCTTGATGTGCTCGACGCGGATCATCTTCTGGCTGCGAACCTCCAGGTTGTAGACGATCACCTCCGCATCGCTTGGGCAAGCGGCGGTAAAGGTGTGGCGGTAGATGTTCATGGGCGATCCTCGCCGGGGAGGCGTGATTTGTTGTGATTTTTTTTAGAGCATGGCTTCTGGGGAGGGCCGAAACTGCTGAAATAAATATAAGCGAGATTAAGTTCATATTGAGTATTAGGTGTTTTAGCTCGATAATTGCGATCGAATCCAATAAATAAAGGGGCTTCGCAATGCAGCAGCGTCACCGGAATCGTTTGAAAGACAAGCTGGATCAGCTATGGCACGAAGGGATCACGAGGATCGAGCGCTGGGAAATGGTTAGCATGTTTGGCAAGGAGCGCGTCACGGTAGCCGATTGGCGGATCGTGCAGGAGGCATGGGCGGAAATGTTTGAAAAGCCAGAAAAGGCCGATGCATTGGCCCTTATGAAGGTCCAGAACACCACCGGGCAGCTCCCCATCGCGTATGTATTGCTCATAAAATCCGGCGTCAAGCCCTTACCACTCTGATTTCCAGATGGCAACGCGTAGCGTTGCATTCCATCGATCGCTTGGAAGTAATCTCTCTCTGTGCGCTCACCTGGGGAGGCTCGACTTCCCCAGTTGATAACATAGCTTTCTCCATGCATGCGCCGCCCTCCGTGCTGGTGGCGGCATGGTGGCAATTTGGGTTGGGATGGGGTATTACGGGTGACCGGCATGGGGCCGATACGGAGTGCTAAGGATGTACGAAGGCGAAGTTTCAGTAGACTCGATGACGGTCTTCGGGATCGTCATAGATACACGCCACGGAAAAGCATACGAGCTTGCCGAGATGATCAACTTCTGCGTGGTCGCAGTGGGCGCTGGACTGCAGCGCCGTGTTGAAAGCCTCTTTTACGACTCAAATGACTGCTGTTGCCGGATCAGGTTAAAGCCACCTGTACCTGGCTACGATGACGTTGACCGGATCCTGAAAACTGTCGCTCTTCACACCATCAGTCAATTTGAATGGGATGGGGTAATCGAGCATGGGACTGGCCTAGATACCAGCTTTCTCGAAGGTCTTACTCATTCCTGAGTAAGAAGGGCCTGCCTATTGCAGAAATGTTGTAATTTCCGCGCCACGTCCGGTGACACCGTGATTTCGTGGCGCGGAGGTTCCAGTAGCGGCAACGCGCCGCCCGGGCCCAGGCCATGCAGGTGATGAATCATCAGCGTCATCGCCTCGCCCTGTTCCTCGATCCCGGCCCACTCCATCAGTTCCAGCAGGGCCTGCTTAGTCCCTGGTCGAACCTTCAAGCGCAGGTCTTCTTCCTGCAGGCGCTCGGCCTTGGCGCGGCGTTTCTCGTCCCGCTCTTGCTGAGTCATCGCCATACGGCACCTCCTTCAATCCGCTGGGCGGTAGGTTGAACTGCTCACGCCGCCTGTGCAGCTGCAGCGATCGGCGGATTTTTCGGTTCATGGGATAACTCCATATCGCAGTCATGCCAGCCCGCGAGCCACCAGGCGCTATCGACCGACATTTCTGGGTGAGGCTGGTAGGCTCGACACCGGCCAGCAGCCCGAGTGGTACGCCCGTGGTAGTAGGGCAGAGGGTGAATCTTTTCCGGCTTGACTCTTGGCATGGCTATTCCCGGTGCCGCTGAAGCGGGAAGTTGATCTTGAATGCCACCAGGATTCGCTCGAGCTTGCGATTCCCGATCCCCAGCTTCGCTGTTACCCGGGTCCGAGAATCGCCGGCGTCACGGAGAGCGATGATCTGATCGGCGAGCGCTCGATCTTCCTTTTCCTGATCAGCCGTGGACTTCGTTGGCCGGGCCGCTCTGGGCGGGGAGAAGAACTTGAGGCCCTCCGGCGCAGCCACGCCCCACAGCGCGCCTTTGGTTTCCCCAAGGAGCTCCGCAACCTAACCGCAACTCATGGTCTTGGCCAACTCGGCGATCTTCGCTGCGCGGGTCCTGGCTTTGGTTACCTGCTGTCTTTCGGCCTTGCGCGCAGCAGGCTTGGCCGGCTTCTGCTTGGGTCTGGGTGCTTGTGCTGGGGCAGTGGCCGGTCGGTTAAAGGCAGTCAATTGGCTTTAAGTGAGCGCGCCTGCACTGACACCCTCCGTGGCGACATCGACTTTTTCTTGCATCAGACGAGCCGCATCCATCGCGGCGGACAAAAGAAGGAGCAAGACGAGATCAAGGGAAAGCCCTTGAGCGATACCGGTGGGAATGCGAATGGGGGGCAGCGAACCGAAAAGCGAAGCCTGATCTACGAGAAACTGCGCATTTGCCGTACCGGATGAGCCAGAACTGGACGTCATAACCGGTAGCCTGCTGAACACGTTCCGCAATGCGGCGCCCGGCCGGCGCTACCTGGTTGGCGCTGATGTCGTTCAGCCGCTGCGTCTATCCGCCAGGGAGATCACCGACTGGCTTGAGGCTTACCCACTACCACTGCCAAGGCGGCTCGTTGACGAGGTTATGTTCGCTCTGGACGAGTTGGCGCTAGCTAAGGGCGATGAGATTTCGGAGTAGGGCAGACCATTAGAAATCATTGTGTTCGGCGGGCCCTGGCTCGACCGGACGCGCCTTGTTTTGTGTAACGGGGACGCGAAAATTGCCATACAAAAGGTGGCAAGCGCATGGAGCTTGAGGCCGTAGTGTTGAACAATGGTTTGAATGCATTGGCGGGACTTGGACTGGAGACGCAAAGTGAACCGGCGCAGAAGAGTAATCCTACGCCAGCCAAACCATCAGGAAATACGCGACTGCAGCATAGCAAGGATTTCTAAGTAGTTACCTTGATGCCCGCCCTGCACCTGGACCGACTTGGCAGACTCCAAGTCTTCCCACAGCGCTTTACGATCTACGTTATCCAGCTTGGTGACCGCGTTGATGACTGCTGCTAGTGCATTGAGGGCCGCCGCTGACGTTGTATTGACTGCGCTCTCAAGCGTCGCCAAACGTTGATCTATAGTTTGCATCTGACCTCCTAGGTCTTGAGTGCCCCAGTCCATGGGCGTTTCGGCAACGGACCGGGGCGGTTCATTGGAGGTGCAAAGCTACTACTGCGAAATGCTGGCGCGATACTGGTGTTCCATCCACGCTGGATGGGTGGACAGCCCGCTTTTGTAGGCTAGAAAGCAGGCCGCAGCGAGACGTCACCTGTAATGCCGCTGGTAAAGCAGTTCGGAGCAACGTTGCGCGACTCTCAAAAAATGCCAGCCAATTACTGCCATCAATCCGGTGACGGTGTAAGCTGCAATCCCTAAAGCGGTGAATCCAACCTGATCCGTCGCATGTATGAGGTCAGGTGTCACATTAACTGCCGCAGCGGCGTAATAGCTTCCAACCACAAAACTTGGACCGCCGATGAGCACAAGTGCCCAGCTGTTGACTTCCGCCCAAGGCCGCTTGTTTTCGTTTCGAATTAATTGGATAGCTTTTTCGAATATCTTCACTTGAACCTCCGGATATCTCGAATTTCAATCTGAAGGCATAACGCTACTACTATGCTGGGCGGGCGTGCTACTGCCTTTCCGTCCAGGGTGGATGGGGGACAGGGTGACCATTCATCCGCATCAACTCATCAGGTGCCATCGGAATGGTGGCATTGACGTCTGCAACCCTTTACCATGCTGCCGCCTTTTACCATGGAGCTGGGTTGATGACTGGGTTGGTGCTTGAAGCAAGCCACGAGATTTACTTCTCAACAAAGAACGAGATTCCCATCGCTGATGTGGTTACCTCGTTGCTTGCCTTCGAGAGGATCATCAAGCAAAGCCCCCAGGTCCTTTCCGCTCTCACGGGCGCAGAAATTGACCACATTGAAGTTTTCGTCGAAGAGTTGCACTCTGGCAGCTTGGATGCGAAGTATCTGCTCAAACTGTTTTTCAAGGATGAGGAGGAGCTGGAGAAATTTCTCGGCTCGATTAGGGAAAAACTCAAGGAGCATCCCGTGGTGCGAAACACGCTTCTGACCGCCGTAATCGCGGGAATGGTAGGGTACGGCCTATTCGCGGCAGCGAAGATCGTAAACAGCCCGGAAGCCGCCGCCACGATTCAGGCTAACAACAACGTGGTAATCAACATCGGTGCTGGCGAGGTTAACATGACTCCGGAGCAATTCACCGCAGTTGTTCACGCAGCTATCCGGGATAAGAAAGCGCTTGCCAAGGACAGCGTGAGATTCATGGCACCTGCCCGTACAGACAAAGAATCTCAGGTCGTTTTCGATGGAAACGAGCAGATCGTCATCCCCAAGGAGACGGTTCAGGTGGCGCCTTCAAGCGTCGATGTCGTCAGGGACCAGATTGAGGACCGACTTCCGGATGTGGACCTTCACATTCGAGCTACAAACCTAGATAGCAAAACCACTGGATGGGGGGGCCTTATTCCAGGCGTTGTTGACCGTCGAATCCCTATCGAGCTTGCCGAAGACATTGACCCTAAGGATGTGGCTGGAAAATTTAAGCTTAGGGCCGACGTGATCGTCATCTATGAGCCCAAAGGCAAAGCTAAAAAGCTCACTCCAGTCAAAATAATGGTTACCGGCTTGGTCGAGTAATCTAAGAGCCCAGCACCGGGCTGGGCTTTTTGCGCCTTACATCCGTGCCTGCGCGATCTCTTACGACCAGTCCTTTGGGTCGCTTTCGTATATTTCGCGCTCGAGACGACGAAGCTCTTTGAACCCCGAAGAGCTATTTTTGATCTCCGCCCAGGCTTGAGCGAAAGCCGGGAGTTTCATATTGGCTTGGATCCCTTCTAGCCAGCTTTCCCATGTTTCCTTTGTAATTCGATCTCGTGAACGTAGTGATATCTGTTCGTTGGTTAGGTCGATGTATCTGTACAGTCCGTCAAAAGACTCCTCGTATTCTCCATTTGAGATTTCTGTGCCCATTAACGCATTTTTGGGTAGCTCAGCTGCTAGCTCTCGATATTCTTTTGCTAAGTCATCTTCAAATTGAAGTTGTGCAATATCTCGGCTGGTTTTTAACTGGTTACGTGCATACCAGACGCCGGCAGCAGTTACAAAGGCTCCTAGCCCCGAAAGCATAGAGCCTAGTGCGCTAAAAAAATCTGTGGTGTGGCTCATCTATTTTTCTCGGTATTGTTGAAGTCGGCTATTTGCCAGGCGTGAATGGAAGCTGCTTGCGGCCCGAGTATCTAGCTTTTTCGATTTCGACTGGCCTAGAGCTATCGGCGTAGAGCTAGCCCTGCGCTGATTTTTTGCGTATGGCGCTGATCAGCCGCTACAGCTGAGTATTTCGAGGCTTGAATGACCCTCTACCGTGTTTCTCAAACATGAGGTGGAGAAAACCCCAACCGGCAGAGAGCTGTTCTTTGCGGGATTTGGTTGGCAGATCCTGAAATGCCGAACTCGCCCTCAGTGTAAAGTCATGATCCTCACCGAGCTTGCTTGGATTCAGCGCTAGGTACCACACCTGAAACGCCTGCATCGCGGTGGTCAATGGGCCACCCAGTTCCCCGCAGTCCAGGGTGGCAATGAAGAGAAGTTCTTCGTTCTCGCTTTCGTCGAAAGAGAGTTGCGCGTGAGGATCTCTGTCCGCGTGTTTCAAGAAATTCTGAGCATTGTGTATCACTGCCAGAGCCTGCTTTTTATCTAGGCCGGAGTCTAGGATGAGGCGCGACCGTCACGACTCATCCGACTTCGAATGCTCAACGAGATCGGCAAACAGGCCGAAAGCAGCCGCGGCTAAGGTACGAACCGCCAGTGGGTCATGATCGACTAGGAGTAAGCCTATTGCCTCATCCAGCTGGCGTGACGCTGCTTCGAATTTTGAGCATGTGACCTGCATAAGGGCGCCCTCTGAATCGTTGAGGCTAAAAAGTCCAGCGCTGGTTACGACGTCAGACCTGTAATTTTCAGGAGTGGACCACCTGAAGAAGCACATGGTCATGTTCCTCCCTAGTGGCCACGTAAAGCATTCCTTTCTCCAACAGAATTTTCTTCATTCTCTTGGCTGAGGCGAAGACTCTGGGATCCACAGAAATTTCCTCGATGTGACCGTTTTGGTCATCGGTCACTTCCAGGTGGTATTTCTGGATCAACCCGTCGTTTCGCCTAGTCACGTCTAGGCATTTGAAGGTGAGGGTGGGCTCTGGCACGTTGTGCTCCAGTGGCTATCGTAGGGCTGACCGTGTATGCACATAGTTCATCGCTGCGTGTCGTCTAACCAAGATTTATAGACGTCTAGTCGATGCTCAGATTTGCTTGGGTGGTACCTAAAATGAGCTCGGTATTCCCGAACGCCTGGATCGAAAAACGTCAGGGTTCCTTCGCACAGATCTCCGACTTTAGAAAACTCTAAATGTGGTGTCCTGTCTGCAAATTGCGGGTACAGGCGCTTTATGTCTTCTAACAGATTCCGTTTAACCGCTGGGCCTACGCTTTTTTTTGCCATGACAAAACCTTCTAGTGGCTTTGGTGGTCGTTGTTCAGATGTCCTTCGCTCCACCAAGAGGCGTCAAACTTCCACCGCAACTGCATTGAAAGCGAATTGCACCTTGTACTCGACGAGTGACAAGTCCGGTATGGCTTCCGCAGCGTAGCGGACGGCTTCAGGGAACTCGCTAGCGATCAGCATCCCACGGGGACGTTGTCGATCCTTTCGCCCATACCAGCCCAGATAGCGGGCGATTTGCCCTACAGCAGCATCTTTTGCCTGGCCAACTTTCAGCTCGATGATCACACGGCGGCCGTTAGTATCCTCCGCGAGGATGTCGACCCGACCCACATCTATGCTTACCTGGCGATCGACGAAGCGTAGGCCCTTTTCAATGCTGTCGAGACTGCGAACTAGATGGGTTTCGACGTCCCGTTCCAGACTAATGGAGGTCTCAACGAGCTCCTCAATATTGGCTTCGTCGGCAGCCTCGAAGTCATCCGACTCAGGCTCAGCAGAGGGCTCCCAGGTATTTACTCCGTGGAGCTCAGAATTGTACCGATGGAAGCGACCATCTTCTGAACGGTAGAAAAAACGATCAGCCCACTTGTGATGGATGTAGGCCTTTGGGTTGTTAACGGTGCACGCATAGAAATGAGCAGCGATTGCCGTTGGCTTCCATCGTTTCGGAAATTCACGCTCTATGTACTCCTTCATTTCTTGCCTTGTAGCGCCACCGGTTGCCTGCTCTATGTAGGTTCGCAGTGCTTCTGCCAGCGTTGTCATGCGATCTCGTCCTGATCCTGGTAAATTACGTGGGCCGATTGTAAGGGACAAATGGGTGATAGCTGTAACCCAGCAGGACATCAAAACGCCGCTATGTCAGGATGCGATTCTGCTACTGGTATTTCATCCACGCTAGATGCTGGCCCTGAGGGCGCCGCCCTCGCCGGGGTGGCGCGATTCTGATTGGGCTAGAGTTGCGTCACGTTTTGCGGGAGGGGTGGATCTTTGCTATAACGCCCGGCCATTTCACAGGAAGGACCCTCATGAAACTAGCCATTGCTCCGCTCTTCGTTGCCGCACTCGCTATTGGCTTGGCCGGCTGCAAAGAAGACACCGCCGACACTGCCGCCTACGAGCCCACTGCAGAGCACTGCCAGCCCGATTACCTGAAAACGCTTCCGGACAACGAGGCTCGCGAAGACTTGGTCGAGAAGTGCATAACCGGTGGCTCGTACAAGAAGTCAGAGCCGAAGACCTGGTAACGTCCGATCTTCGTCAGTCAGCGCCGCCTCATCAGGCGGCGTTTTCGTTAGCGTGGATGGCGCTGGCGAGGAGCGCCGCAATTCGTGGTGGTAAGCTTCGCCGCTTACCAAACAAGGAGCGTGGTAATGGGGTTGCGGGAGAGACATAAGGCGTTTCAGGAGTGGTTCACGCCTAAGCGTAGGAGGCGAGCGGGCGGAGCGTTGCTAGCTATCTGGGCTGTCGGTATCTGCGTATACCCTGGCAAGCACTGGATCTACGTAATGATGCCGGGAATCATAGGGTTCTTCAGCGCTTGGCCACCAGAGCTGCACGATAAGCGTTGAGGCGCTGGCGGGCCGCGCCGGAGGGGCAGGCGACTTTGCGCTTGATCAGCGCGGCCTTGTAGCTGGCCTTTGCAAGCGGGGCGGTCAGGCACTACTCGCCAACCGCGTCCCGGTCATAGGCCGATTCGCGGCCATCGCGCGTGCGGTACATCCGATATTGCCATTGACCTTCATGCTTGCGCTTTTCGCGATGAGGCAGGTTGATACCCAAAAACTCGTGGAAATCGCAGTTCCACTCTTCTTCGTACTAACGGTCAAAGTTAGTGCGGCGCGGTGGCTTTGGCAGCGCTTCAGCCATCTCGGCGTACTCGATGCCGTCGACGGGGTGGTATCGGCCTGGATGGCGCTTCGTGCTCTCGTCGAGGGTGATACCGATGTGATTTCGTCTTTCGGCATTAATGGGGAAGTCTGCGATTGTGCTTGGATCGCTGGGGCCGCTTTGCGGCCCTTTCCGACCGGCCCGGCGCCCCGGCAAGGCCGCTCCTACAGTGGGAGCGTCGGGCCTTTAGAGGGGGTTGTGATCAAGAGGTGGCCATCATTCCAAGTTCAGCATCGTCGAGCAGGGCCTTGGCCAGGGCGCAGAGGTAGTGCGAGGCCCAGAGCAGTTGGGGTTTGTCTTCCATCAGGCCGTCGATTGAGAGGTCGCGGGCATAGCCCATCAGTTCCGAGGCTTGTTCGCGGGCGCTTTGGCAGGGGATGCCGGGTTCGATGCGGAACAATGGGTGGGTCTGGTTTTCACCTTGGTAGAAGGTGGTTTTACCGACAGTGAATTTGGTTTCTTCGGTGGCCATGGTTTGATCTCCCTTCAGTGCTGGCTCGTCGGACCCGTCGGCATTTGCAGCTGTGCCAATGCCACTTCAAGCATTCTGCGCAGGGCTTCGAGTTCATGCACTGAGGCCATGATCAACAAGGTGGAGGGCGATTTGGGTTGCATCATCATCGCCTGCTGGGCGACGGCTTCGGCACAGAGTGCGTAGTCCGCAGCCATCATTAGCGTGTCTTCCAGGGAGTGGAAGTTGTGGGGTGGATCGGGGACTATCTTCAGCATAAACCCTCTCAGTACCTTCAAGGGCTGCCGCAAACCCGCTGTCAAACGGAAGGGTGGCAGCTGTGTGTGGGTTGACAGACCGAGGGTACTGAGAGTCCCGGCGCACACAAAGGTGCCCCACGCACAGCTGCCATAACTGGCATTGCACATGCACTCAGTGACCCACGGTCTGTCAAAACCGTATCGCCGATTAGCAGCGACAGGCCGAGACTATGACTCACGTTTTGCGTGCGCAACGAAAAACAGGCGTCGCGAGTATCTTTGGGAAATGCCCTACAAGAAAGGGGCTAAATCTGATTTTTCAGCGGTTAGGCGTAACTACATGTATCGCGCTCACCGCACAGGGAAACGTAACGCCATGTGAGTGCACGGATATTCATAATTAGTTTAAAATTCGCGCCTCTACTATCTCAAAGGACTGAATTTGTGGTAAGTCAAAATGCCATCACCTGCCCACACTGTCAGGGTCAAAACGTACAGCTTCTTTCTGTCATTCATGCCGCCGGAACCTCTCATTTCCAAGCCACTCATGAGGCGCACTCAGGATTCGGGCCGCGTGTAACTGTTGAAACGACCGGGCGCCAGCAGACTAACTTGAGCGCTAGCGTCGCACCTCCAGGCGCTAAACGTCTGCGTGGCCCGATGGTGCTTACAGTGGTGGGGGGCATCATCCTTTACGATGGGCTAAAATTGTCCTGGGAAGTGGACTGGACCAGGTTCTTCATTGGTGTGACGTTCATCACCATCGGTGTGATCGGATTTGTGCGACACTGGCGGCACAACGTTGTGCAATATGATCAGTACGAAGAGTGGCGTCGTACCTGGCTGTGCCATGCCTGCAACATGAGATTCCAGCCTTCCTAACGTACACCTCAATAGTCGTTAGAGCCCGCCTAGTGCGTAATGCTGTTCACTTAAGTTATTCATCGCCTGTAGTGGGGCCGCTTTGCGGCCCATCGCGGCACAAGGCCGCTCCCACCCGAACTGTGTAGCCTCAAAGGCTAGCGCCGCACCTGTGGGAGCTGGCTTGCCAGCGATGAGGCCGGCACAAGCACCACAAGACAGTTGCTCCCACAACGATCGCTTCATTCTCCCCGCGCCCCTTCAGGGTGCAAAGTGGCCTGAAGTAACAGCCTTTATGCACCATCAGTAAGCGTCCAGTGCTAGCTACTACCCCTCAATACGCTTGGATTACAGTTGGCGTAGAAGTTGCTGGCATTTTGGCATCTGTGTCGCTTATGGTGAACTTAATGTCGCTTTCAAGTAGTTCCATGCAGTTGTCATCGAGCGAGCGGGGCTGGCTGCCCTGGTTCGGCAAAGCCGGCAAGTTCAGCATGGGGTGGGCGTGCCGCCTCAATCGTTCGAACTATGGAGAAATCGAGCAGACATTCGAAGCCATTGCCCAAACGCGGGTGCAGTTGCTGCACAACTGGGCGTGCGAACAATGGGATCACCTGGCAGAGTTGGCGGAATGCCTGGCAGCAGACTTCGCTCATGTGCAGCCTTCGGCATTACTCGACAAGCTGGCACAGGCCGAAGACTTTTCCGAACTGAGTGTGATCGACTGCACGGGCAACGTCAGGGTATCCACTTGGCCAAAGCGTGGCAGCACGCAGATCGAGCAGCTCGCGGCGTTGGCCCATGGTTTGAAAGCGCCGTTTCTTCACGGGCCCTACAGCGACCCGATGACCTTGCAGATCGGCCCATCCTCGTCGCGTTTTCACGATGAGGTGACGCTGATGTTCTACCAACCGATCAGGCACGCGGGCAAAGTCCTTGGCTGCCTGTGTGGTCGGGTCCCCAATGATGTGCTGGGCGACCTGATCCAACGCGAGGCCGGGCATATCTATGCCGAGTCGGGCGACAATTACCTGTTCATGGTGCAGTCACGCTTCGACCCGACTGTGCAGCCAGGCACCGCCTTGTCCCGTTCGCGCTTCGAAGACGGGACGTTTACCCATGGTGAAAACCTCAAGAGCGGCGTGCGCACGCCCTGGAGCACTGTGCAGGTGCAGCGCCATACCGAGTTGGAGCTGCGCTTCACCGACCCCGCCACGCGTGAGCTGCACCCCGGCGTGCGCGAAACCATCCGGCGTGGCGCCAACCTGTTCGTGACGTACCCGGGTTATTCGGACTACCGCCATGTGCCGGTGGTCGGCAAGGGCGTGACCTTCCAGTTACCAGGGTCGCCCGACCGCTGGGGCATGATGTGCGAGGCAGACTTGGAGGAGGTCTACCGCCGCCGTTCGCTGAGCTACGGGTTGATGAAACCCTACGTGGCGAGCATGGTTGGGCTGTTCGGCTGTAATTACTTGGTGCAGCATTACGCCGGATTGCCACAGGGCGTGAACGACGCCATCCAGGCCCTTAGCATGGTCGGCGCTACGCTGCTGTTCGGCGTGCTCGGGCCCAGGCGCCTGGCGGCCAGGTTGAACGGCATGAGTGGTGTGCTGCGTACCATCGCTGAGGGTGAGGGCAACCTGCGCCAGCGCCTGGACACGGGCGCCCTGGCCAATGACGAGAGTGGCGACATGGCGCGCTGGATCAACAGTTTCATCGACCGCCTGGATGCCGTGGTGGGGCAGGTGGTCAAGGCCAGCCGCACGGTTGGCAGCACCAACCAGATGATGCTCGGGCGCAGCCAGGAAGCGAGCGTGAGCTCTGTCGAGGTGGCCGATGCGGTGCATCAGATGATGATCATCATGGAGGAGCAGCTCGGTGAGCTGCAGCAGGCGTCGGTCAGCGCCGAACAGATGAAGCAGGCCATGGACGAGGTGGTCAGCCGCGCCCGCGAGCAGTACCTGGCTGTGCAGGCTGGCACCCAATCGATTCGCGATGTGGTGGCCCGCTCGGCCTCCAGTGTGCAGCTGCTCGACAGCCGCATGGCGCAGATTGGCAATATCACCGGGCTGATCAGCGACATCACCAACCAGACCAACCTACTGGCGCTGAATGCCGCCATTGAGGCGGCACGGGCGGGCGAGCATGGTCGTGGGTTTGCGGTGGTGGCCGATGAAGTGCGCAGCCTGGCGGCCCGCACCGCACGGGCGGCCGACGATATCCGGCACATGGTTGAAGGCCTGCAGAACGAAACGCAGCTAGCGGTGAGTTTTATGGAGGAGGGCGTGCAGAACGTCGATGATAGTTTGCGCCTGGCCGAGGATGCATCGTCGGAGAACGTGCAACTTCATCAGGCGGTGGAGGGCATGTTCGCCATCATCCAGCAGCTCAACCGCCGCAGCATCGAGTACGGCAAGACCATCGAGCAGGTTAACCACTCCTCCAGCGAGATGCGCCAAACCGCAGTGGTGCTGCAAAACAGCGCGCAGAAGGTAAAGGTGGATGCCGGCAAGCTACAGAAGCTGGTGGGGCAGTTCGAGGTCAGCGGTGATGGCGAACGGGTCGCTGCTGCTTGAGCGCCGACGGCGCCTCACACAAGTCACCCAGAATTCGCGTAAAAGTGCGAATTCTGGGTTGTCCGCTGCCAATTAGAAGTAGGTAGTTACCCCGGCAAAGTACGCCCGACCGGGTACGTAAAAGCTGGTCGAGTCATCACGTGGATCTTCATCCAGCAGGTTCTGCACGCCGACGTTCAGGGTCAGCCAGCGGGTGGCTGACCAGTTGGCGGTCAGATCGTACGTGGTGTACGACTTGACGAAGTCGGTGCCCAGGCCGCGTTGCTTGCCCACGTGCTGAGCTGACAATTCTGTGCCGATCCGTTCGGTGATCTGCCAGTCGATGGCGCTGAACAACGACAGTTTCGGCGAGCTGATCAGGTCTTCACCGGTCGACAGGTTGCGGCTTTCGAGCATGTAGGTAGCGTTGGTGCGCCAGCTGGCATTTTCCCACAACGGCACTTTGGTGCTGCCTTCCCAGCCGCGGGTGCGGGCTTCCTCAGCATTTTCAAGCATGGTCCACCAACGGCCCTGGAAATACCCCAGCGGCGCGTACTCGATTTTGTCCTCGAAGTCGGTGTGGAAGTAAGTGAGGCTGGCCTCCCAACCGTCGCGGTCGAAGGAGACGCCAATCTCCTTGTTGGTGCTGATTTCTGGGCGCAGGTTCGGGTTGCCGGCCATCCAGCAACTGCCGGTGACGTAACCCAGCGGGCGTAGCGATGTACAACCGCGACCGCCCGAGTTGGTCGCCGCGCCAGCACTGCCTTCTTTCAGGCTGGGGGCACGGAAACCTCGTGACACGCCACCGCGCACCGTCCAGTCAGGGTGAGGGTGATAGACCAGGTAAGCACGTGGGCTGTTATGGTTGCCGTATTCGTCGCTGTGGTCGAAGCGGTTCCCCAACGTCAGCGATAGGTTATCGAGCAGAAACAGCTCGTCCTCGACGAACAGCGCAGAGTAGTCGCCCTCAAGGTCCGCGCCGCCCACCGCTGCCCCTTGGTAATCAACGGGTACGGTGCCCAGCGTGTCGGTGTTGGTCAGTTGCTCACGCTTCCACTGGCCGCCAACGGTGAGGCGCTGGTTTACCAACAGGTCAAACGGGATGTTAAGGCTACCCTCGACGATTTTTTCTTCCGAGTTAGCCTTGCCCTCGCTGAGGTCGTTGTTGAACTTGTTCAGGTAAGCGTCGATACGCGAGGTGCCAAAGCCCCAGTCGCCGTGGTGGGAGACTACGAAGCTATCACGGGTGAGGCGTCCGGCACCGAAGGCTTCACCTACCGTGTCACCCCAGTCGCCGTAGGTTTTCTTCGACGACCACGAGCGCTCGACGCCTTGGATCGCTTCGAAGGACAACTCATGGTTTTCGTTGATCTGCCAATTAAGCAACGCGTTGACGCTGTGGTCTTTGGCACCGCCGGCGCCGTCGTTGTAAACGAAGTCACCCAGTGCATCGAGGCGTGGCGCGGCTTCGTCGGCAGCGCGCCGAGTCAGGTTGGCGCCCAGGCGCAGCCCCAGGGAGTCGGTGACAGGGCCAGAAAGGTTAATGCTGGTCTGGTTGGTCTGACCACGGTCGGAGTCTTCCGGGATCGTGGTGTTGACGTTGAGCGAGCCGCTCCACTCACGGGACACTTTACGGGTGATGATATTGATCACGCCGCCCATGGCGTCTGACCCATACAACGATGACATCGGCCCGCGCACGATCTCGATTCGCTCAATCATGTTCGGCGAGATCCAGTTGATGTCCTGGCGACCCAGATCACGGCGGTAATTCGTGTCGGCGGAACTGCCGACGCGTTTACCGTCCACCAGGATCAAGGTGTATTTGTCGTCGAGGCCGCGCAGCTTGATTTTCGACTGCTCGCCCACCGGGCCGTAGCCCCCGGTGACGCCGGGTATGCGGCGTAGCAGGGTGTTCAGGTCGTAGACCGGCTGTCGCTCGATTTCTTCCCGGGTAATGACGCTGACACTGGCCGGCGCGTCGCGCACATCAGTGCCGCCGCCCGTGGCGGTGACGAACGAAGCTTCCAGTTCTGTGGCGGGGAGCGGTTCAAGCTCATGGGCTTCCTCGGCCTGGACGGCTGTCGCGGTGAGCAGCGCGACGGTGAGCAGGGCACGGGAAAAAGGTGGGCATGGCATCGTGAAACAGTCCTTGTCGAGCGGTTGGATTCCAGGGGCAGAATGCAATCGGGGCAGGACACTAACGCAAATGAGAATTGTTTAAAAGAAAATGTTAAAAATAATTTACTGAAAATTTACAAAAAATTGACCCAGCGAAGGGGCATTCCAGGCTTACAGCCACGGCTACCTGACGGCAGGCCGTTACCGGCCTGCACACCAAGAATCTGACAGTCCCGAAAGAGCATTCAGGTCGCGATCAATCCACCCAGCGCCACAGCGGCTCATCTAACAGCCCAACACCGCGCAGCTGCGTTTGCCCCTGTATCTTCTCCAGCTCCAGCACATTGCAGCCGTCACAGGCCGACAGCGCCTCGATCAACGGGGCGCTGTGGGATACGACCCAAACTTGGCTACGACGCGAAGCGCGAATGATCAACCGCGCTAGCGCAGGAAGCAGGTCAGCATGCAAGCTGGTTTCCGGCTCGTTCAGCACCATCAACGACGGCGGCCGTGGCGTCAGCAGTGCTGCCATCAACAGCAGATAACGCAGGGTCCCATCCGACAATTCAGCACCCCCCAGCGGGCGCAAAAGCCCGTGCTGATGGAGCTGTACGCTGAACAGCCCACCAGGCGGTGAATCAATCGCCAGGCGACTCCCAGGAAACGCGTCATCCAGTGCCGCTACGAGGTCCTCAACCTCACCAATCTCGATGATGGTCTGCAATGCCGAGGCAAGGTTGCGCCCATCGTGATGCAGAACCGGCGAGCGAGTCCCGAGCTGTGGTTGACGGCAAGGCGCGTCACGGTCGATACGGAAGTGATCGTAGAACCGCCAGCTGTTGATGAACGCCCGCAACTCCCCGATCTCGGGTGCCTGACGTGGCCGGCCAACGATGTTGAAAAAGCTCTCACAGCTGTCGGCATGTTGATCGAGTACCGTCCAACTGTTTCCCTCCCGGGCACGAACCATCGCGTTTTTACGTTCAACCAGCAAGGACGATGGCCGGTACGCGCCGGCGGCCCAGATGGCTTCGGTTTTGATCTCGGGGTCGAGCATGAATGCGCTGGGATAGGGCAGGGGAATCGGCAGGCCGAGTGAGATGGCAAAGCCGAAATCCTCGGTGGCGAAGCCGAGCCGCAGGCGTTTGGCGTCGCTCGGGTGCTGGCCTTGGATGGGCACTTCACCGCGCTTCATGCGTGCGCTCATCTCAGGCCCCGCCCACCAGGTCGAATCCAGCCCGCCTTCGCGAGCCAGCGCTTCGATCACGCCGCCCTGGGCGGTTTCGGCGAGCAGGCGCAGGGCTTTGTACAGGTTGGATTTGCCGCTGCCGTTGGCACCGGTCACCAAATTGAGTTGGCCCAATGGCAACACAAGGTGGTTGATCGAGCGGTAGTTGCCGATGGCGAGGGTGGTGAGCATGTGGGGCGTCCCAGCTTGAACTGAGTAGCCGATTGTGGCGGAACTGGAGCGGCCTTACTACCTCGGGCCTTTGCTTGGATCGCTGGGGCCGCTATGCGGCCCTTTCGCGGCACAAGGCCGCTCCTACAGGGGGCGGCGTTGGGCCTGTTATTCTGCCGTAATGCCGCCCTGAAGCAGCGCCGACTCAGATCCACACGTCGTTCAAGGCTGTGCGCTCACCCCCTTCATGGCCGGTATTCAGCACGCCGCGTGGCTCGATCATCATCAGTTTCGCCTCCCCCTGGGCCGCTGTCCTGTGCTCCACCCCACGTGGCACCACATACAGTTCGCCCGGGTTCACATAGACGCAGCCCTCGGGCAGGTCGATGCGCAACGTGCCTTCAAGCACAAGAAACGCTTCGTCGGTCTCAGGGTGCGAGTGCCAGATGAATTCACCCTCGATTCGCACGACCTTGAACTGGTAGTCGTTCATTTCGGCGACCACTCTCGGGCTCCACTGTCGATCGATCAGCGAAGCCTTTTGGGCCAGGTTTACAGGTTGCAAGTTGGTGTCGGACATGACGGATTCTCTGTAGTTGAGGTAGTCAGCCTATCGAACCCAAAGCGCGCGGCGCTTGTACGATCCTGCAAGTCAGCGCGTAGGCCGCAGCCGTTCCAGCCAGCGCAACGGCGACACGCCATAGCTGCGGGTGAAGTGCCGGGTCATGTGGCTTTGATCGTGAAAGCCTGCAGCCAGGGCTGCATCGACCAGCGTGAAGCCATCCAGCATCAGCCGCCGAACAGTGTCCAGGCGCCGCAGCGTGACAAAGCGGTAGGGGCTGGTGCCGTAAAGGGCGCGGAAGTCCCGTGACAAGCTCCACTGCTCGCGCCCGCTGGCCTGTTCGAGCATTTCCAGGGTGATGCCCAGGTGCAGGTGCTCCATGATGAATGCCCGGGCGCGCTCGGCCGAGCGGTAGTCCAGGCGTTTGCGACCGCGTGGCTTGCCGCCGACTGCACGCAAGGCCATGGCCAAGTCATAGACGGCGTCCTGCTCTTCCAGTGTTTCCAGGGGGTGGTCCAGTGCCTGCACGAAGGCTTCACTGGCGCAGTACAGGCGCGGGTCGCTGGACAGCCCGCCAGCAATGAAGGGTAACGGCTCACCGCTGAGCACGTTTTGGATCAGCGCCGGGTCGATGTAGGCCATGCGGTAGCGAAAGCCCGCATCCGTGCCGGCCATGCCGTCATGCACTTCGTCAGGGTGCAGGACCAGCGTATTACCGGGTACGCCGTGGCACAGTGCCCCCTTGTAGTGAAAGCTCTGCACGCCGGCGAGGGTGCGGCCGATCGAATAGGTGTCGTGACGATGCGGATCGTAGCCATGGCTACCGAACCATGCTTCGATCCGCTCTACGCTGCCGGGTTGAGCGCTGCGTATGACCCAGTCGGAGGTGGCTGCGTGGGCTGTTTTACGTTCCATCGAGGGGCTTTCCTGCCGGGTTCCCTGCATGAGTGTCACTTGAAAACGATTGCCTTCTGATTAAAGCTGCGCTCAGGTCAGAGGCCTGAACCCCTAAGCCAGATCGGGGGTCCTAGCGTACAGAAAACGCGAACCAAGGAGGGGTATGTCCAACGTGAAATGCACCCAATCGCTTATGGTATTGCTGGCAGCGGCCACACTCGCCGCCTGCGTCCCCTGGAAGCGCGAGCGCCCCGCCTACGCAGACCTTTGCCAATCCGAATTTCAATTCAAAGTGCCAGGCCCGCAGGGGGAGACTACCCTCTACCTGGAAACCTACCTCTACGACCACGCCGCCCACTGGAGCGACCGGCCAATCGAGCAAGTCCTGCACGTCGAGTACCCCGGCGAGAAGTACGCGCGGCGTGAATTCTATGTGCAACTGATCGCCTACAACAAAAACCGCCAGCGTCCGTCGTCCAGCTCCACCCGCGGCGAGCCGCCGATCCCGATCCTCTACGACAGCCGCCAGGCCTCTATCACCTTCGAAGATGGCTCACGCCTGCAGGCGCGGCCCGAGGTGTACCTAGGCATCGACAAAACCTACGACTATCCGCTCGTTTACCCAACCACCGCGCGCCCATCGCCCTACGACATCAACAGCGACGAAGTACACCGCAACATCCCCAAGATCACCAACAACAAACGGTACGGCTCCGCCTATGTGGTTTTCCAGACCGACAAGTTCGATGCCAATTCCAAGTGGACCATCCACCTGGGCGCGCTGGAGGTTCAAGGCCAGAAACTGCCGATTCCACCGATCAAACTCTGCTACCAACCTGTGAAGAAATGGATCGGTATCGAGCCTTTGATGCGGCCATGAGGTAATGCGTTTTTATCGGTATGTAGGGGCAACCCACCGCCGTGGTGCTGCGCCCCTACATTTGAACTGCCCAACTGCAGGGGTGCCTAATGAACATCAACCAGAGGGCAGCACGATGACTGAGCGCAAAGACGACCAGAAGCAACAAAGCCAAGTACCGGCGCATTCCACGGAAGAGGAAAAGGCCAAGCTTAAGGACAAGAACAAGGATGGAATCCCGCCGGGTGCTGAGTGACGCCCGTTGGTTGCGGCGCGGGCACTGCGGCGTAAGGCAAGGGCTGCATCGGTAATCAGTAATTGACAGCGGCCCTACAGCTGACGACCATCCCCAAACAACGACGCCCCGCTGCACCCAGCTCCCCCTGCGTCAATCCATTCGTTTACGACCGTTACAGTGAGTGACGGTCCGCATCAGATCAGGACGATGAACGACTACGCCCTAAAACTCGCCACCTACTGGCGTAACTCCCTCGCTGACGCTGAAAACGGCAATGGCGCACTAAATTCCGATAAATCCAAGGCACTGACCCCCATCCTTTTGGAGCACGTCAACAAAGGCTGCCTGCCTGTGGAACTGGCAGACCCATTGTTCACCAACGAGCCCGCCTCGACTGCGACAGTTAAGGTCACCCTTCGGCCTTGGGTATTCGAAGCGCAACTGGAACACGGCAAGACGCGGTCGGGTATACCAGCCACGGTCACGCCGGTGATGTGCACTGTGCTTGTTGCGCGGGATGGTCGTCTTTATCCAACCAGCCAGACCTTCGTGCCACGCGATATTCTCGAACCGCTCGACAGGGGCACGTTCTGCATCGGCGCGCAGTCGGTGCTTGATGAGTTCTTGAACGCCAGGGAGGTACCTGCCTTTTCCCCTCCCGAAGGGGAGCAGGTGCTGGATGCGCAGAAGCACCACGAGCAATGGCGCCTGTTCATGCGTTTTTGCTGGAAGATGTTGCTCAAGGTGGGCAAAGGCTGGGACCCAACGGCAGACGGCCTGAGTCGAGCTGAGCACGGCCTGCTGTTCAAAGAAGACAAAGCCGACGGTTTCAGCCAGAACATCGTCAACCTGTACGACTACCTGCGCCAACACAAGCCCGCCGTAGCGCTGTTCGAGCGCTTCGCCCAGCGCGCCCCAAGCCTGGACGAAGCCTGCCTGCCTGCCAATAGCCTGTTTGCCGCACGGCTTGGCCATGCGGGTGACGAATACGCACTGGCGCCGGTCCAGCGTGACGCCTTGGCTCATCTACTGGCAGGCGAGGTGGGCGAGGTACTGGCTGTGAACGGCCCGCCCGGTACGGGTAAGACGACGCTGGTGTTGTCGGTGGTTGCATCGCTATGGGCCAAGGCTGCCGTGGAGGGCGGCGAGCCACCGATAATAGTTGCCAGCTCCACTAACAACCAGGCAGTCACAAATATCATCGCGGCATTCGGCAAAGACTTCGCCGAGGGTAGTGGGCCTTTCGCGGGACGTTGGCTGCCTGACGTTCATAGTTTCGGTGCTTATTTTCCGAGAGCCTCGGCCGAAGCGGAAATGGCCACTGTCTTCCAGACCAAAAGCTTTTTCGCCGAACTGGAATCAGAGGCGTACCTGGAGAGGGCGCAGCAGGCTTATCTGGAGCATGCTGCATTGGCTTTCCCAGGCGTTCAAGAGATGAGCGTGAAGGGTGCGGTGGACCTGCTGCGTCAGCAGATCGTCGATCGTCAGCAGCAACTTGCTGTTATCGAACAGGCGTGGATTGCCCTGAATTTGGCACGGGAAGCTGTCCAGGCAGCGTTGGGCGACGACCCGCAGGCTGATATCCAAGCACGAAAGGCGGCGCTGGCTGGCCATGTGCAGCCATTGGAAAACGTACAGAAACGGCTGAAAAATTTCAGACATTACCTGGCCCACGAGCCGCTGTTTTACAGCCTGTTCAGCTGGATCCCCCCCGTGGCGGCCAAGCGGCTTCGGCTGGCCAAGCTGCAGCTAGATGGCGCCGATACCCCGCTGCACAATGCCTCGAGCTTGAGTGAAATCGAAAGCCGTCTGGTGGCGGCCGAGAATGAAGCGCGTGCACAGCATCAACAGCTAACTGCCCGGTTACAAACTGCACAGCAACTGCTTGAGGCGCAACAGCGTTCGCTGCAGCACTGGCAGGGTGTGATAGGCCCGCTGGCCGGGGCGATTGGCATGCCTGCAGCTGAAACCACGCTCGATGACTGCGACGGTTGGGCCGATACGACGTTGCGCTTCGACATTTTTCGGTTGACCACACACTACTGGGAAGGGCGCTGGCTGTTGGAGGTAGGCGAAGACCTGCCTGCCATTGTCAAAAGCCGCACGAAAACCGGCAGGAAAACCCTCGTCAACAGCTGGCGTCGCTGGATGAAGCTGACGCCTTGCGTGGTCTCGACGTTTTTCCGCCTGCCCAAAGAGCTGTCGTGCAAGCGCTACGATGACGGTGACTACATCGACGATTACCTGATCGACTTCATCGACCTGCTGATTGTCGACGAGGCCGGGCAGGTGCTGCCAGAGGTGGCTGCGCCATCGTTCGCCCTCGCCAAGCAGGCGCTTGTCATCGGTGACACACAGCAGATAGAGCCCATCTGGTCGATCCCGGCCAAGGTGGATATCGGTAACTTGACGAACGCCGGGCTGATTTCACACAGCCAGGTCGATGAGGACTACGAGGCCTTTTGTGAGGGCGGGCGCAGCGCGGCGAGTGGTAGCGTCATGGCGATCGCCCAAGCGACCAGCCGCTATCACTACGATCCCGATTTGGCACGAGGCATGTATCTGTACGAGCATCGTCGCTGCTACGACTCGATCATCAGCTTCTGCAATGCCCTCTGCTACAAGGGCAAGTTGCTGCCACGGCGTGGCCAGAAGCCAGACGGGGGCTTGCCGGGCCTGGGCTACCTGCATATCGATGGCAGATGCCAACAAAACAGCCAGGGTAGCCGCGACAACCTGCTTGAAGCGCAGACGATCGCGGCCTGGATACAGGCCAATGAAGCCGAGTTGAGGCAGCGTTACGAGGGCAAGGCGCTGTTTGAGATCCTTGGTGTGATCACGCCATTCGGTGCGCAAACCAGTGCCATCGTCGACGCCTGCACCGCGCTGGGTATTCACGCCGGTAAAGGGGCGGGCGAAATTACCGTCGGCACGGTGCATTCGTTTCAGGGCGCGGAGCGGCCTGTGGTGATTTTCTCAGCGGTGTATTCCAAGCATGCCGATGGTGGTTTTATCGATCGCCGAGATAGCATGCTCAACGTCGCCGTTTCGCGGGCCAAGGACAGTTTTCTGGTGTTCGGCGATATGGATGTGTTTGGCCAGGTGCCGGTCAGCAAACCGCGCGGATTATTAGCGAAGTACCTGCTGGCGGACCCTGCCAGCGAGCTGCAGTTCGAGTACCAGCCCAGGCTTGACCTGCAAACGGCAACTACCGGGTTGAGCCATTTGCATGAGTGGGAGGAGCATGACCGGTTTCTGATGCAGACGCTGAAGACTGCTCGCCAGCAGGTACAGATCGTGACCCCGTGGGTCAGGCTACACTGCTTGCAGACAACCGGAGCATTGCAGCAGATGCATGCTGCTGTGCAACGTGGGGTGCAGGTCGAGGTGTATACCGACTTGCTCTTGAACACGGATACCTCACGTCAAAAACCCAAAGGCGAGCCACAGAAAGTGGTTGAATTCGAGGCTGTGCTTGCTTACCTGCAGGCGCAAAATGTTCCTGTGCGTGTGGTCAGCAAAGTGCACAGCAAGATGGTCATGGCAGATCAGGAGGTGCTGTGTGTTGGCTCTTTCAACTGGCTGAGCGCCCAGCGTCAGGGTGAGTATGTACGCCACGAGACCTCGATGGTTTATCGGGGCGCGGATGTCAGCGAGGAGATCCAGGTCAACCGCAGCAGCTTGGCGAGTCGGGTGACTTCATATGGGGGAGGGGCCTGAGGCGCCGAAACCAAATGTCAGCAACTTTTCAGTCCAATAGCCTGGTCATCGACCTGGAAGTCGTCCCCGCCAAGGGGGACAAACCCGATCGCATCATCAAAGTCGGCGCCACAAGGCCTGACCTGGATAAACAGATAGATGTAGCGGTCAAACAAAACCTTGCGCAGGTACTGGCTGAGGTCGATACGCTCTCGCACGGTGCTGGCTACCTGCTGGGGCACAATATCATCGAGCACGACCTGCCCATCCTTCTGCAACAGGCACCGGCACTGGCCCTGCATGCGCTGCCGGTAATCGATACGTTGCGTCTGTCACCGCTGGCGTTTCCGCAGAACCCGTACCACCGGCTGGTCAAAGACTACAAGCTGATCCGCGACAGTCTCAACTCGCCGCTTGCCGATTGCCGTTCAACGCTGGTTTTGTTCAGCGACCAGCGCGATGCATTCGCGCAGTTGAACGAGGTCAACCAGGCCGAGTTGCTGTGCTATCAAGCGCTGCTGGCCCCAGGTCTGGACAGCGACCTGGGCACTTTTTTCGCCTCCCTGACTGGTCGGCAAGCGGTGTCTATCGCGCAGCTGCGCCAGCTGATTCCAGGCCTGTTGACGGAAACCGATGCGTCGACAGGTCGCGATCTGAAAGTGTGTAACACCCGCTTGCAGCAACTGCTGGGCACTGAGCTTGAACAGAGGGATTTGCACTTGCCTTTGGCCTACGCACTGGCGTGGCTACGGGTGTCGGGCGGCAACTCGGTGCTCGCGCCGTGGGTGCGGCATCAGTTTCCGGGGGTGATGCGCCTTATTCGTGAGCTGCGCGATGTGCCTTGTGGCCGTGCGGATTGCCAGTACTGCCTCACCACCCACGATCCACGCCATGAACTCAAGCGCTACTTCGGCTTTGCGGACTTCCGCTACGAACGCCCCGGCGAGAGCCTGCAGCATGGCGTGGTACTCGCTGGCATGCAGGGGCAGCATGTGCTGGCCATTCTGGCGACAGGCGGCGGCAAGTCACTGTGTTACCAGCTGCCCGCGCTGAACCGCTTTCATCGCAACGGTAGCTTGACCATCATTATTTCGCCGTTGCAGTCGCTGATGAAGGACCAGGTGGACGGGCTGTTGGAGCGCAGCGTGCAATGCGCCGCCACGCTCAATGGCATGCTGACGATGCCTGAACGTGCCGATGTGCTGGAGAAAATCCAGATGGGGGATGTCGGCATCCTGTTGGTATCCCCCGAGCAATTTCGCAACAGGGCGTTTCGCCGTGCCATTCGGCAGCGACAGATCGGTGCCTGGATTTTCGACGAGGCGCACTGCTTATCGAAGTGGGGCAATGATTTCCGCCCCGACTACCTGTATGCATCGCGCTTCATTCGTGAGCACACGGGCGACCAACCACTTGCACCAATCGGTTGCTTCACGGCAACAGCCAAACCGGATGTATTGGCTGATATCCGGGCGCATTTCAGGGATGGCCTGGGCATCGAGTTTGCCCAGTTTCTGGGCAGCCATGAACGTACCAACCTGAGTTTTGAAGTACAGCCTTGCAGCCGCGACGAAAAGTGGCCGAGGATCCACCATTTGCTTGAAGCAGAGCTCGGTGGCCAGGAAGGTGGGGCGGTGGTGTTCGTTTCAAGCCGAAAGGGGGCTGAAAAGCTCTCGGACTTTCTGATCGAGCAAGGTTGGTCCTGCCGGCATTTCCACGCCGGCCTTGAGCCCAATGACAAGAAGGATATCCAGGACGACTTCAAGGCCGGGCGTATCCGCATCATTGTCGCCACCAATGCCTTCGGCATGGGGGTCGACAAGGCCGACATTCGGCTGGTTGTTCATGCAGACATCCCAGGCTCGCTTGAAAACTACCTGCAAGAGGCTGGCCGGGCCGGGCGTGACCAGGGCGCCGCACGCTGCGTGCTGCTTTACGATGCGCAAGACATTGAAACCCAATTCGGCCTCTGCGAGCGCTCCAGGCTCAGCCTGCGCGACATCCAGCAAATTTTGCGCAAGCTTCGTTTTGAGTACGCCAGGCGCAAGGGCGGTGAATTGGTGATTACCGCAGGCGAAATCCTCATGGATGAGGACGTCGAAACCTCGTTCGATGCCGGCGACATCGATGCTGAAACCAAAGTGGTCACCGCCGTTGCCTGGCTGGAGCGCGGGCAATACCTAAAGCGGGAAGAAAACAGCAACCAGATCTTCCCGGCGCGTTTGAGCCTGAGCGAAGGGGAAGCCAGCCAGCGTTTACACAAGGCCAACCTGTCGAAGCGGCGCCATGAAGAGTTCGACGCGATCCTGAAGTACCTTTACCGCGCCGAGGCCGACGAGCGGGTCAGCACCGACAACTTGATGACACTCACCAGCCTCACCTCTGAAGAGGTCGTCAGCACATTAAGGCAGATGGAAGCGCTGGGGTTGCTGGTCAACGACACCCAGTTGACCGTATTGCTGCGCCATGGCGTGGTGGGGGCTTCGAGCCAGCGTCTGGCACAGACCCTGGCCTTGGAGGCGGCCCTGTTCGAATTACTCAGCGAACTGGCGCCGGACGCACACGATGGCAGCTGGCAAGACTTGAACCTCACTGCACTGACTGCGGGCCTGCGCGCAAGGCTGGAGCAGGAAGATCTTATCCCCCTTCAAGTGTTGCGCCTGCTGCATAGCCTGTCCTACGACCGCGAGAGCAACAGCCAGCCACGCAGCAGTTTCGAACTCAAGCAGGTCAACCATGACTACATCAAGCTCAGGATCCAGGGTAAATACAGCTGGGCACAGCTCGAACGGTTTGGCGAAAAACGACGGATCATTGCCACAAAGTTGTTGCAGTTTCTGACCAGCAAGCTGGCACCTGCTTCAAAAGGCAAAGACCTGATGGTGCAGAGTACCTTCGGTGAGCTGGCCGGCTTGATCGATTCGGACCTCGTCCTCGCTCAAGCCGTGCAGGCCAACCAGCGCCAGAGGGCCATCGAGCACGTGCTGCTGTACCTGCACAAGCAAGAAGTGCTTACGCTTAACCATGGTATGACAGTGATGCGCAGGGCAATGACCATTGAGGTGAATGCCGAGAAAAAGGGCAGTTACCTTAAGGACGACTACTTGCGCCTGGACGAGCATTACAGCGAAAAACGCATCCAGGTGCATGTGATGCGTGAGTACGCGCAGGTGGCCCTGGAGGCGATGGCAAGTGCGCTGGAGTTGGTACTGCATTACTTCACAGACTCGAAAGATGCTTTTTTACAGCGCTATTTCTCTGGCCGCGAAGAGGTGCTCAAGCACGCCACCAGCGAGGAGTCGTGGCGTTCGATTGTCGAAGACCTGAGTACTCAGCAGCGGCTTGTGGTGGTCGATGACGACGACATCAATCGCCTGGTGCTGGCTGGGCCGGGCTCAGGTAAGACGCGGGTCATCGTGCACCGCATCGCCTATCTGTTGCGCGTGCGGCGGGTACCGGCCCATGCGATCGTGGCCCTGACCTTCAATCGGCATGCTGCCAATGAAATTCGCAAGCGGCTTCTACAGCTGGTGGGTGCGGATGCTTACGGTGTCAGCGTAATGACTTACCACAGCATGGCCATGCGCCTGACTGGCACCCGTTTCGAGCGCAAGGACGGAGTGGATGAAGGGGCGCTCAAGCAGGTGCTGGAAAATGCCGTACTGATGCTGGAAGGCAAAGGCATGGCTGAAGGCGAGGATGACCTGCGAGATCAGCTATTGCGTAGCTATCGCTACATTCTGGTGGATGAATATCAGGATATCGACGCGCTGCAATACCGTTTGGTGAGTGCACTGGCCGGCAGGCAGTCCAGCGAGGAGGGCCGTTTGTGCATCTTGGCGGTGGGTGACGATGACCAGAACATCTATGCGTGGCGCGACACCAACAACCGTTATATCGAACGTTTTCGCGAGGATTATTCGGCCACCACCAGCTATTTGATCGAAAATTACCGCTCGACGCAGCACATCATCGCGGCAGCCAATCAGTTGATAGGCCATAACCCCGAACGGTTGAAGGTTGCCCACCCGATCCGGATTGATCGCAGTCGCCAGTCGAACCCTCCAGGTGGCGCCTGGCAATCGCTCGACCCAGGGCGTGCAGGGCGGGTTGCACGCCTGGCCATTGACCCAGGTGACAGTGGTGTTGGCAATGTTCAGGCCCAGGCCGCCATGAACGAGCTCAAGCGTCTTCTGGCGCTGGAGGAGGGCGCCTGGCACGGTTGCGCCCTGCTTGCGCGTACTCACCAATATTTGCTGCCGGTTCAGGCCCTTTGCGAGCTTGCAGGCATTCCCTATTTTCTGGCTGCCGACAAGGACAGCGGGTTGCCGATCACACGGCAGCGTGACTTCGTAGCGGTGGTTGATCAGCTGCGGAATATTGGCAAAACACTGACTGCGGCAGAGGCGTGGGCGCAGGTTTCGGTGAATGTCAGTGCCGGCTGGCGCAGTTTTTTTGACGAGGCCTTTACCCAGTTACACGTCGAGTTGGGGGAATGCCAGCTTCGCTGCAGCGCGGTTGTCGAATGGCTTTATGACTACGCCCGGGAAATGCGCCAGCAAGCACGCAATGGCCTGTATCTGGGGACTGTGCATTCGGCAAAGGGGCTCGAATTCAGGCATGTGGTATTGCTTGATGGCGGCTGGAATACCCAGGCAGACGGGCTCAACGATGAACGTCGGCTGTATTACGTAGGCATGACGCGGGCCGAACAGACGTTGACGTTGTGTGAGTTCAATGCGGCTAACCCGTTCAGTGGCAGCCTGACAGCAAACGTCGCACCCTTGGTGTTCAAGGGTGAACATGACCGGGCTTTGGAGCGGCGATTTTTGCAGCTCGGGTTGAGAGACATCGATATCGGTTTTGCCGGGCGCACTGCGTCGACGGATGTCATCCATGAGGCACTGCGAGGGTTGCAACCGGGGGATGAGTTGCAGCTTGTGAGGCAGGGTGACCGGTATGAGATACGCGATGGGCTGGGGCGTGTGGTTGGGCGAACCGCCAAGTCGTTTGTGTTGAACATTGAAGTGGAGCGATGCGAGGTGGCAGGGGTGCTGGTTCGGTATCTGGAAGATACTGAGGAGCAGTATCGAACGTGGCATAAATCTGAGCGGTGGGAGATTGTCGTACCGCGGGTGTGTGGCACGAGCTGCATCGGGAGGCCATGAGCCAGCAGACTAGCCCACTTGCTAGAATGACAGGAGTCGTTGAAGTGGGCAGCTCCAGCGCAAGGTCTAGGTGATTTCACACAAAACGCGATCCGCCTGAAGGGTCAAAGGCTGGAAGCGTTTTCTGCATGACAACCGTCCGCTCCTCCCCATAAAACGCATCCCGCACTTTGCAAAAGCCCAACCCTGCATAAAACCCTTCCGCCGTAATGGAGGAGGGCACACGCAAGACCTTCAGCCCACGCGCAATCGCTTCATCTTCGATCACTGCCATCATCTGTTTCCCGACCCCAAGCCCTTGATGCTGGGGTTCGACAAACACACTTCTGACCACATCCCCGTCAAGACTGGCCGTGGCAATCACCTCATCCTCAATCAATGCCACAAACACCAACCGCCGAGTCAGCATCACAAGAATGGCAGCCGCACTGAAAGACGCCTCGATGCGCGAGATAGTCTCGGCATCATAGTCAGCCGCGTTCGACCCGCGTAAGGCCGCTATCACGACTCGGCTTATGCCCTCGGCATCGTCTGCATTCGCCAAGCGAATAGGGCAACTCACTCTCGCGCCCCCGATGCACTCAACTGGGTTTCCTTCGCCAACTGAATAGCCGCATTGATCGCAGCCCGTGCCTGGGGGCTGTTTTTCCAGCATGTGGAGCCAACGGCCGCTGATGCCTGGGCCAAAATGTCATCGACATTCGCTTCGCTAAGCATCGCCAGCGAATCAATCCCCATCTGCTCAAGGCGAGCGACAACGGTTGGCCCTACGCCCTTGAGGGCCAGCAATGCTGTGTGTTCCGTCAGTGGAAATGGCATCCGTAAACTCCTGTTATCGGCAAATACTGCCGCTGGAGTTTACCAACTCGCTGGCCTGCTGGGGCTAATCAAGTTTCTCCAGTGCGTTGCTTTGTGGTGTTTCCACCGGCTGTTTCGAAAATCGCTTCGGCCCACTTCTGTTTGCCACCCCAAACGGCACATGCACCATCGGCAGGTCGCCGGCCGGTGATTGCAGGTGGCTGCGTTGATCATCGAAGAACACGTGGGGTTTGAGAATCGACAACACCCGGGGCTTTTCCATCCCGCCTAGAAAGAAGCACTCATCCGGCGACACACCCCAATCCTTCAACGTGGTCACCACTCGCTCGTGCGACGGCGCGTTTCGCGCGGTCACGATGGCGATGCGCAAGATGCGTTTGTAGTTCGGGTCTTGTGCCAGCTTCTGGTCTTCGAGCGTGCGAATGTGGGAGAGCTTGCGGTACAGGTCCGCCAGTGGACCGGGCTGGTGGGGGATGGCCTTGCGGGCCCGCTCGTGGGCCTGGAAGTCGTCCAGGTTGTCGTTCTGCTTGTACACGCTTTCCGCTTCGTCATCGGCGATCACGCCGTCAAAGTCGAAGGCCACGCGCAGCTCGGTGTCGATCTCATCGTCGTAAATGCGCGTCGGCAGCACCAGGCCAGCGGGGTAGCTGGCGTCGATGGCGCGCTGCACGTCGTCTTCGTTGGCGCTGAGAAACAACGAGGCGTTGAAGGCCGGGATGTACTCGTGGGGCGAGCGGCCGGACATGAAGGCGGCGCGGGTGATGTCCAGTTGGTAATGGCTGATGGAGCGGAACACGCGCAAGCCCGTTTCGGGCGAGTTGCGCGAGAGCAACACCACTTCCACGGGGAGTTGGTCGGGGAAGGCCTGGTTGATGCTGAGGAAGCGGCGAATGAACGGGAACGCAACGCCCCTCGGGAAGGGTTCATCCAGGTTTTGCTCCTGGTGCTGGCGGTAAGCCTCGACGCCGTCGGCCTTGTAGATGTCGTCAGACACGGTGAGGTCGAAAAGTGCACTGGAGGCCACGCCAACGACCAGCTTGTGTTCGATGGGGTAGGGCATTGAACGTGCTCCTTGAGGGGTGCAGGTGACGAGTATACGGGTATGCAGGCGGGTGATGGTTAATTGGGGCCGCTCCGCGCCCCTTCGCGGGCAAGCCCACAGGGAAGGCGCATGCTGGCAAACGCGGCACAGATCATGAGCGTTGCCATCGTTAGGCTACTATGTGTAATCCCGCCGAAACCCGCATTCCAGAGCGGTTAACCATGGAAAGGCAAGTTTCTTGATGCGTTTCTAGCCGATGCCCTCCAGCGGCACTGCCCGCCATTTTGCGCATTGCATTTACTCCGTTGCATCCAGGCCATTGCTGGGCGTTGGCGAAGCCATGCCCCGCAACAGGCTGCACGCATTTCAACAAGGATATTCATGAAAAAGCGTTTCGTTCTCTGTGCCCTGGCCTCCGCCTTGGCAGGTTGCAACTCCGAATACAACTTCGACGAAGTCACCAGCTACACCGGCACTGTCGGGTCGCCGCATGCGCTGTACCTCGAGCGCAAGTCGGGCGAGCGGCTGAACGGCACCGTGGTGCACAAGGTGGGTGACCGGGTGCTGCAGGCGTTCAAGGTCGAAGACGGCAAAGTGGTCGGCGAATGGAAGGAGTTCGACCAGGACGGCAAGCTGCTGGTAGAAGGCCAGTTGCAGGACGGTGCGTTTGTCGGGCCCAAGAAAACCTGGTGCAAGGGCGAGTTCGCCGAGCACCTGGACAACGTCATCACCCTCGAAGGCGGGCGCCGCAGCGAGCAGCACTACGACTGCGCCACAGGCCTGCAGGTCAGTGACAGCACAGAGATCCCGACCGTTGATTTCCGCAAGCGCGCGATCCGTGTCGGCACCCAGCGCGAGTGGAAGGTGATCGATGGCCAGCAGAAGCTCACCCTGCTGGAGACCTTCGCCAGCGATGGCTCCGGCAAGCTCGATGGCCTGGTGGAGCACTATGACTACCAGGGCACACTGAAGGACCGCGCTACCTACAAGGCTGGCGAGCTCGATGGCGTGCGTGAGACCTGGACGTCGTTCACGGATGGCACGTCGGTGCCGGCCACAAAGGTCGAGTACAGCGCAGGCAAAAAAAACGGCCTGTACGAGGTGTACTTCATTCGCGGCTGGCCTGCCGGCACGGTGTCCGAAAAGGGCAGCTACAAGGACGACAAGCAGGCTGGCGTGTGGGTCAACTATCAGCCTGGCTCGGCCCAGGTACGTGATGTCGACAGCCCGCCAGACACCTCGCCCATGGCCATGCGCCTGTGGGACGCCGCCCAGGGCCAGGCGCGTACGTCGGACTGGGCAAAAGAGATCAAGGACCTCGACGCTTTCGCCTACCTGCTGAAAAGCGCCGGCATCTATGTCAATCAACGCCTGCATTACGAGAACAAGCCGCTGATCACCGTGGTCGCCGATAACGCCTACGACTACCTGATCTCGGTTGGCGCCGACCCGATGGGGCGGGATATCAACGGCAACACGCGCCTGATGAACTGCCTGGCGGGCAGCGACTACAGCTCGTGCAGCTTCGCGCACATGATCACCCTGGCGGGCAAGGAAGACCTGAAGGCGCACAACGTCTACGGCGACACCGCGCTGTCGGTGTTCTGCCAGAAAGCCGGCAGCCTGCAACGCCGCCATGGCGCCGGCCAGCAGCCTGAAGCGCTGTTCCAGGCACTGCTCAAGGGCAGCGACGTCAACGCCAAGGCCTACGGCGGCGAGACGGCCCTGCATGCCTGCATGGCCCAGCGTAACCACAGCTACGCCGACGCGCTGGTCGCGGCGGGCGCTGACCTGAATGCAGCCGATGTCGATGGCACCACGCCGGTGGCCGCGGCCTTCTTCAACAGCTACAACCTGGCGGCAGCCGGGCAGCGGGTGGGCTGGTCCGAGAACGTGATCCGCTTCGCTGCCAGCTACCAGGGCAAGTCCGACTTCACCTTCGACACGCCGCTGGCGGCGTTCGGCAAATCGATTCGCCAGCTGGTGCTGGAAAACGGCGACACGGCCTCGGCGATGTTGATCGACTCCCTGGTGGGCACCGCCAAGGGTTGATTGTTTCTTTCAGGATCTACAGACAAGGATTACCTATGCGTCACTTCAAATACGTGCTGGCAGCACTGCCGTTCTGTGTACTGGCTGGCTGCGGCAACGACGCGCTGGATGGCACCTACGAGGCCACGACCAGCGTGATGGGCTACAGCGCAGGCAAGCAGACGGTCGAGTTCTCCAGCGACTACATCATTGCGGCAGGCAACAAGATCAAGGTCGACGAGTGGGAGCGCAAGGACGACGTGGTTGTAGCCCGTGATGCCAACGGTGTCGCGCTGATCAACGTCCGCGTGCTGGACGGCGGCAAGCGTCTTGAGTCGATTGGTGGCAACAACATGGCCAAGCAAGTGTTCGTGCGCGTCGACTGACCCTACCGGGCCGCTCTGCGGCCCATCGTCGGGTAGGAGCAGCCTTGTGCTGCGAAGAGGCCTGTGAAAGCAGCGAATATTCGGTGCGTTTTCACCGGCCGCATCGCACCACAAGGCTATTCTTATGCACTGCAAATACGAAGGCGATATCCCTCAGCTTTGACATTTGTTCAAGGTCATGTATACGTTACATTAACTCTTATTTGTTACGTATACAGAACATGGACCCCTCATTTATCGTTGTACGCCTTGGCCAGCAGGTTCGGCAGCGCCGCCGCAGCCTTGGTTTCACTCAAGCCAAGCTGGCAACGTTGGCCGGCGTTACTCGGCAGAAGGTTATCGCGATCGAGCGGGGCGACCTATCTGTCGGCATGGCTGCCTATGTGCGAGTGGTGGGCGCCTTGGACTGCGAGTTCGCGTTGGTGACCGCAGCCATGCCCACGTTAGATGAGATCCAGGGGGTATTCGAGTGAAGACGGCCACGCTGCGGGTTGCAACACCGGGAGGGGAAAGCGGGAAAATCTTCAATTCCGCTGGCGACTATGTGTTTCGCTACCACGAAAGTGCTGATGCTCATGCTGCGATCAGCCTTTTAATGCCGGTACGCCTGGATGATTACCGTCATCGGGACCTGCATCCTATTTTCCAAATGAACTTGCCTGAGGGCTATGTTCTGGAACAATTACGTAACCGGTTGGCAAAGGTCGCCAATGTCGATCCGATGTTGCTGTTGGCGCTTTCGGGCAGCAGTTCCCCTATCGGGCGCGTGGCAGTGAGTTCAGCTGAGGTGGATGCGCTCTTGCGCCGCCAGCAGTTTCCTGGTGAGCGACTAGAGGAAATTCTGACTTGGGATGGCGCTGACGATATCTTTGCTGGTCTGGTGGACCGGTACATCTTGCGTGCTGGAATATCAGGGGTGCAGCCCAAGGTACTGGTACCAGAAGCGCCGAGCAGTACACCGCAACCTTTTACCTCGAAAACCTCCGACCTGATAATTAAAAGCGGGCGCGACGAGTTTCCGGGGTTGGCTATCAATGAGTTCCTTTGCATGTCTGTGGCCAAGGATGTGGGAATTCCGGTACCCGAGTTCTACCTGTCCGATAATACCAAGCTGTTCGTCATGCGCCGCTTCGACCGTGATGAGCAACTCGACCCCATTGGCTTTGAAGACATGGCAGCGCTGATGGGGCTTGCCGCCGAGCAGAAATACAGCAAGAGCTATGCGGCAATTGCCAAGGCCATTCGCCTGTTCTGCCCACCCGAGCAGGTGCAAGGTTCACTGGCGCAGTTGTTTGCCATGGTGAGCCTGTCTTGTATTGTCGGTAATGGCGATGCGCATTTGAAAAACTTCGGATTGTTGTATTCCGATCCGTCTCAACGGGACGCACGGCTGGCACCGGCATACGACATCGTCAATACAACAGCCTACATCCCTGAAGATGTACTGGCACTGGACCTGTGCGGCAGTAAGTCATTGTTCGCTTCGCGGCAAGGATTGATGGACTTCGCTGATACCTGTGATGTGGCTCGCCCCAAGGAGATCATCCAGGAGCAGTTACAGGCGCTTGAGCGAGTTCTTGCTCGTTCTGCTGAACTCTGCGAGCAGGCTCCCAGTGTGGTGGGTGCCATTCGGCAATCTGCAGGGCCGTTCATCAGGACCTTTGGCTAGCCTGCCGCTCCCCCAGGATTCCCTTCAAAACCTGACCTGAAGCAACGCCTCTTCGTCCATCCGCCACTATGCTGATCCGGGCATTCTCTCAAGCTCACTCAGACAGACACGGAGGTGTTTATGAAAGCTGCTGTCGTTGCCAAAGGGCGTCGCGTGGACGTGGTGGAGAAAACACTGCGGCCGCTGGCGCACGGTGAAGCGTTGCTGAAGATGCAGTGCTGTGGCGTTTGCCATACCGACCTGCATGTCAAGAATGGCGATTTTGGCGACAAGACGGGTGTGATTCTGGGCCACGAAGGGATTGGCGTGGTCGTGGAAGTGGGGCCGGGTGTCACGTCGCTCAAGCCGGGTGACCGGGCCAGTGTGGCGTGGTTCTTCCAGGGCTGCGGGCACTGCGAATATTGCAACAGCGGCAACGAGACGCTGTGCCGTGAGGTGAAAAACTCTGGCTACACGGTCGACGGTGGCATGGCCGAGGCGTGCATCGTGGTGGCCGACTATGCGGTTAAAGTGCCGGACGGGCTGGATTCAGCGGCCGCCAGCAGCATCACCTGCGCCGGCGTGACCACCTACAAGGCGGTGAAATCATCGAATATCCGCCCTGGGCAATGGCTGGCCATCTACGGCCTTGGCGGCCTGGGCAACCTCGCCCTGCAGTACGCCAAAAACGTCTTCAACGCCCGGGTCATTGCCATCGACGTCAACGATGATCAGCTGGCCTTCGCCCGCGAAATGGGCGCCGACCTGGTGGTCAACCCGCGCGACGAAGACGCCGCGAAAGTCATCCAGGCCAAGACCGGGGGCGCCCATGCTGCCGTGGTCACGGCAGTGGCCAAGAGCGCGTTCAACTCTGCAGTGGATGCACTGCGCGCGGGCGGTCGCCTCGTCGCTGTGGGGCTGCCGCCAGAAGCCATGAGCCTGGATATTCCACGCCTGGTACTCGACGGTATCGAGGTTGTCGGTTCGCTGGTCGGCACCCGCCAAGACCTGCACGAAGCCTTCGAGTTTGCCGCCCAAGGCAAGGTGGTGCCGAAGGTGACCCTGCGCCCGATCGAAGACATCAATGACATCTTCGAAGAGATGCAAGCGGGCAAGATCAAAGGCCGCATGGTGATCCAATTCGCCGATTGAAGGCTGCTGCCTGCCCAGGTGAAGCCGGCCCGCGTGTGCGGGCCGTTTTCAGGGGGGGGTCAAGCCGGTCGCTGGGTCCGCAACACTAACGCCGCCACCGCGCAGCCTATCAGCGCCAGGCACGCCAGGTAGAACGCATCGCTGTAAGCCATCAGGTAGGCCTCGCGCCGAATGGTCGCCGCCACCCCCTCCAGCGCCTGCTGCTGGGCCGGCAGCCAGCTCTGCACAGTTTGGCTTATACGCTCCTGAACGCTGGGCGCGAACACCGTGACATGCTCGTGAATGCGCTCGCTGTGGTAACGCTCGCGCGTGGCCACGATCTGCGTCAGCGCCGCAGTGCCGATGGCGCCCCCGAGGTTGCGCAGCATGGAAAACACCGCCGAAGCGGAGCCCGCTTCTCGCTTTTCCAACCCCGCCACCGCCAGTACCGACAGCGCCACCATGATGAACGGCTGGCCAATGCCGCGTACCACCGTGGATGGGATGATGACGTTGTCGGCGCTGTCGGCTGTCAGGCTCGCACCCAGCCAGCAGCCGGCGGCCATGATCAGAAAACCGCTGGCCACCATGAACTTGGCGCTGGTCCAGGCCATCAGCCGTGGCATCAATGGCGCCAGCAGCAGTTGCACCACGCCATAGGCGATCAGCGCCACCCCCACGTCGCGGGCGCTGTAACCCTGCAGTTGGGAGAGGTAGTTGGGCACCAGGAACACCAGGCCAAAGGTAGCCCCGCCAAAGATGAACATGGCAACGCTGGCCACCCCGAAGTTGTACCGCCCCAGCAAGCGCAAGTTGATGAACGCGCGTTGGCCGTACAGCTGCGTGTAGACGAACACCGCCAGCGCCAGGCCGGCGATGATTGACATGCCGACGATGAATGTCGAACCGAACCAGTCCAGCCGGCCGCCTTCTTCCAGCACGATCTGCAGCCCGCCCAGGCCAACGACCATGGCCGTGATGCCCAGCCAGTCGCCACGGCGCAACAGGGTCAGTTGCAGGGGTTTGGCCTCGATCGACCAGGCGATGGCGAGCAGCAAGGCGATACCGGGGAACAGCTGCAGGTAGAAGATCCAGCGCCACGAATAGACATCGGTCAACCAGCCGCCAATGGAAGGTCCGGCCGCCTGGGCCACGCTGTTGGCCAGGCTGAACAGGGCCATGCCCATGGCCATCTTGCTGGCGGGCAGTTCGGTGATGATCAGCTGGAAGGAGAGGGGAATCAGCACGGCGCCGGCAGCGCCCTGAATCACCCTGAGGGTGATCATCGCCTCAAGGTTGGGGGCCCACGAGCAGGCGATCGACGCCAGCAGGAAGATGAACGAACCCGTCCACATCACCCGGCGCATGGAAAACACTTCGACCAGCCAGGCCGTCAGCGGAATCATGACGATTTCCGCCACCAGGTAGGCGGTGGAAATCCACGAGCCTTCCTCGAAGCTCGCGCCCAGCGAGCCGCGGATCTCGGGCAGCGCCGCGCTGGTGACGTGCACGTTCATGCCAGCCATGAAGCAGCCGAGCAGGCCGCCGAACACGGCCACCCAGGCGCGTAACGGTACGCGTTGCTCATTGCTCATCGGCAGGCTCCACGGGGCGTGTGTCGACCGTGGTCACCACCGACATGCCGGGCAACATCTGCAGGCCGTCTGCCGGCCGGTCGAGGACGATGCGCACCGGAAAACGCTGGACGATCTTGGTGAAGTTGCCGGTGGCGTTGTCCGATGGCAGCAGTGCGAAGACGTTGCCGGACGCCGGCGAGAAGCTGGCCACGTGGCCTTGCACAGGCTGGCTGGAAAAGCTGTCGACACGGACCTGCACCGGTTGCCCTGGGCGCATGTGTGCCAGCTGGGTTTCCTTGTAGTTGGCAACCACGTAGGTCTGCTGCAACGGCACCACCGCCAGCAGCGGCTGCCCAGGCACCACGTACTGCCCGGCGCGCACACGGCGCTGGCCGACCACGCCGTCGATGGGCGCGCGCAGGACGGTGTCCTGTGCGTCCTGGTCGGCCAGCGCCTGCCGGGCCTGGGCACGGCTCAGGCCTGCTGCCCGTTGCTTGATCTCGGCATCGGCCGCCAGCGCCTGTGCCTTGGCCATCGCCAGCTGCGAGCGCTGTTCACGCAAATGTGCCTGCGCGCCTTGCAGCGCGGCACCGGCTTGCACGGCGTTGGCGTGGGCGGCTTCCAGGCGCTGCACGGTGGCTGCGTCATCGCGCACCAAGCCACGGTAGCGCTGCATGTCCAGCTCGCTGCGCTGGCGCTCGGCGCTGGCACTGTGCACGGCCGCTTCAGCCTGGACGATGGCCTGCTGCTGCTGGTTGATGCGTTCGGCGGCCACTTGCTGGCGTGCCTGGGCGGCGGCCAACGCGGCGTGCGCTTCGGCCACGCCGGCAGTGGCCTGGTCGAGGCGGGCGCGGTAGTCGCGGTGCTGCAGGCGTACCAGCACATCGCCGGCTTTGACGGCCTGGTCGTCCTCTACTTCCACCTTGGCCACATAACCGGCCACGCGCGCGCTCAAGGCCACCCAGTCGGCACGCACGTAAGCGTCATCGGTGGTTTCCAGGTAGCGCCCCGTGGTCAACCAGTACCCGCTGAATGCCAGCGCTGCCAGCACCGTCAGGCCACCACCGGCGTACAGCGCCAGGCGGCGACGGGTAGGCCTGGGGGCGGTGGCAACTGCCTGGGCCTGGTCATCGGGCAGCGGGTTCTTGCTAACGGCAACATTCATGATTGGCTTCCAGTCTCGGGGGTGGAGCGGTGCACCTGGCTTGGGGCCGGCGCTGGTGACGACTGCCAGCGCCCGCCGAGGGCGCGGAACAGGTTGATCTGGGCACGCGCCAGGCGGCCTTGGGCCACGACGTGGCTGGCCCTGACCTGGATCAGGTCGCGCTCGCTGTCGAGCAACGCCAATGCATCAACGGTGCCTGCCTGATAGTTGCGTTGCGCAAGGGCAAAGCCACGCTCGCCTTGCGCCAGGGCCGCACCCAGGGCCAAGGCCCGTTGGCGCTCACCCTCAAGGCGCGCCAGCGCCTGGCGCACATCCTTGAGTGCCGCCAGCGCTACCCCGCGGTAATGGGCGACCTGCGCGTTTTGCAAGGCCTGGGCCTTGTTCACCCGTGCCCGGTTGGCTTTGATATTGGGGAATTCCCAGCTGATCAACGGCCCGATGGCAAACATCACCGCGCGGCTGTCACCCAGGTTGGCAAGGTGGTGGTCCGACGAGGTCAGCGAGGCACCGAAGCTGACTTTCGGATACAGGTCGGCCTTGACGATATCGACTTCCAGGGCGGCAGCCTGCAGTTCGCGCTCGGCCTTGCGCACGTCGGGCCGGCGTTCGAGCAGGCGCCAGGCGTCGCCAGCGGGCAACGGCGCGGCGAGGGTCGGGATGCGCTGGCAGGTGTCAGTGTCGTCCGTGAGCGTTGTCGGGTTCTGGCCACTGAGCATGCTCAGTTCGTACAGCGCCATCTGCCGACGTGCCTCCAGCATCGGCAGCTGCGCCCGCACCTGCTCGCGCAACCCCAGCAGGCGCACGCTATCGAGCTCCGTAGCGACCCCGGCCTGCCGCTGGCGGTCGCTGAGCTGCACACTGCGCTCCAGGGTGCTCAGGGACTGCCTGGCCGCGGCGATGCGGGCACCGTACACGCACTGGTCAATGTAGGCCCGGGTGGTCTGGCTGACCACGTGCAGCTGCACCAGGTCCAGGGCATCGCGGCTGGCCTCGGCCTGCACTCGCGCCCGCTCGATGGCGGCGCGCACCTGGCCCCAGACATCGACCTGGTAAGCCAGCTCGATGGCCGGGTTGAAGGCCCATTGCGAGGGCGCATGGCTGTCGGTCGCCTCGGCCAGGGTCTGGTCATCGGCGCTCTTGCCATAGCTCGCGCCCATGCCAATGGAGGTGGACGGCCAGCGCCGGGCATCGAACTCGCCAATGCCGGCGAGCATGGCCTGCACGTTGGCTTCGGCCTGCGCCAAGTCCTGGTTGTGCGCCAAGGCTTGCAGCACCCAGGCATTGAGCTGCGGGTCGTGGTACAGCGCCCACCAGCGCGCGGGCAGCGCCTGGTCGCTGACGCCGGCAGGCAGGTGCAGTGCAGGGGTTGCCTGGAATACAGTGGGGGGCACGGCGTTTGTGGGGTGCCCGGTGCAAGCCGTCAGCACGCCGAACAAGCCGAGGGCGGCGGCGCGCCCGGCAGGGCAGGAAAGGGATCGTATTGGCATCACGCAAAGTCGTATGAGGGGTCGTGAAGCCAGCTTATCGAGGGGCAGGGCGGCCCCGCTGCCGCAAGCGGGACAACCGTGCGCGCAACTGGGACAACCTCAGCCTCGGCGGTCAGTGCGTGGGCGCGGTGCCGGTGCCCAGCACGCTGATTTGCCAGGCGCTGGGGTTGTAGCCAAGGATGCGCTTGAACATTGCGGCGAATGCGCTGGCGCTTTGGTAGCCGTGCTCCAGCGCCACGTTCAGGATTGGCTTGCCATCGGCCAGGCACTGCTGGCTGAGGATCATGCGGGTGCGGGCCCGCCACTCGCCATACGACATCCCCACCTCACGCTGAAACAACCGCGCCAGGGTGCGGGCACTCATGTTCAACTGCGCGCCACACTGCTCCAGCGTCAGGTCCTGGGCCGGGTCTTCGAGAAACCCCTCGCACCAGGCGCGCAGCCGCGCATGCTGCGGTACCGGCACATAGGCGTCGATGCGCTCGGCCGTCTCCAGTTCACGCTGGATCAGTGCCCGAGCGTGCTCGCCCAGCGGCTCGTCGCGTTGCAACATCCGTGACCCCGCCAGGATCAACTCGCGCAGCAGGCCGGAGACCGCGATCACATGGCAGCGAGTCACGTGCGACCCCAGCAGCAAGGTGCGCATCGACACTTCGCCTTGCATGCGCACTTCGTGGCTCATGCCGGCAGGTATCCACAGCGCCTGCCCGCGCGGTATCACCCAGTTGCCGCCATCGCTGCACACGCGCATCACGCCGTTGGCGGCATACATCAGTTGATCTTCGGCATGGCAGTGGCTGGCAACCACTTCGCCGTGTCGGTAGTCCATTCCCAAAGCTTGCATGCCAATCTCCTCGGGCCGTGTGTGGCGAGCAGGGGTAACGATTGGATCCAATGCTATCGCAAGGCGTTCAGGCGGGGTTGCTAAGTGTTCGCGTGCAACGCAGAAATATGCGCATGAATTGCGCTCAGGGTGTGAATCGTGGCGGTTCGTGGCGGGTTGGCCAGCCCTGGTGATGCTGGACCAGGAAGTCCACGAACACCCGCACCCGTGCCGGCATCGCCGGGCCACCGACGAATACGGCGTGTATCGGCTCGCGGTCGCCGGGGTTGTAGGCTTCCAGCACGGGCACCAGTTGCCCGTTGTTGAGGTCATCGGCCACTGTGAAGGTGCCGATGCGCGCGATGCCGGCCCCCAGCCTGGCGAATTGGGCCAGTGCCTCGCCGCTGCTGCACTCCAGGTTACCGGTGACTTTCAGGGCAAAGGCCTGCCCGTCCCGGCGAAACGGCCAGTCGGCTACAGCGCGGCGGAAGTTGAAGCGCAAACAGTTGTGGCGGGCCAGGTCTTCAGGTTCCACCGGGGTACCGCAGCGTTGCAGGTAGTCGGGCGAGGCGACGATCACTTGACCGGTGTCGCCAATGTAGCGGGCGCTCAGCGAGCTGTCCGGCAGGTGGCCGAAACGCAGCGCGACATCGGCCTGGCCGCCGGCGATGTCGACCACTTCGTCGCTTAAGGTAAGGTCGACCAGCACTTGCGGGTACAAGGCGCTGAACTGCGCCAGCAAAGGCACCACCGTCAGCCGCGCATGGCCCAGTGCGGCACTGACCCGCAGCCGGCCCCGCGGTACACCTTGGTCGGTGATGGCATCCTCGACCTCATCCAGGTCGGCCAGGATGCGCCGTGCACCGCGCAAGTAGGCGTCGCCCTCTGGGGTCAGCGTAATGGCGCGGGTGGTGCGCAACAGCAGGCGAGTGCCCAGGCGCTGCTCGGTACGGGCGATGATCCGGCTGACAGCCGACGGCGTCAGCCCCAGCGCCCGTGCCGCCGCAGACAAGCTGCCTTCTTGCGCCACCTTGGCAAAAATCTCCATCTCTCCAGACCTTCCGGTGAAGTCCATTTGTGCCTCGTGCGCAAAGGTGGTTGGCAAAAATGCAGACTAGTGCCCGCATGAAACGGATCGTAGCATTTCAGGCACAGATAAGGAGCCGTTTCATGCGCATCAATCCACCCCTCGTCGCACTCGCCATCGGTGCCTTTGGCATCGGCGTCACCGAGTTCGCCCCCATGGGCATGTTGCCCAGTATTGCCACCGACCTTGGCGTGTCGATCCCCGCAGCCGGGCTGCTGGTCAGTGCCTACGCCCTCGGCGTGCTGATCGGCGCCCCGCTGATGACCTTGGCCACCGGCAGGGTGCCACGGCGTTACCTGCTGATCGGGCTGATGGCCATTTTCACCCTGGGTAACCTGATGTCGGCCCTGGCGACTGACTACGCCAGCCTGATGGTTGCCCGCGTGGTGACCTCGCTCAACCATGGCGCGTTCTTTGGCATTGGCTCGATCGTCGCGGCCAGCGTGGTGCCGCCTGAAAAACGGGCAGGGGCCGTGGCGGCCATGTTCATGGGGCTGACACTGGCGACCATCGGCGGTGTGCCGCTGGCCACCTGGTTTGGCGAATTGCTGGGGTGGCGTACGGCCTTCTGGGGCATTGCGGGCCTGGGGCTGATTGCGATGACGACGCTGTGGTACGCACTGCCTAATGTGCCGCTGCCGAAAAGCGACGGGGTGATGGCCGAGATCCGCGTGCTAGGCCGTGGCCCAGTACTGGCGGCGTTGGCTCTGACTGTGGTGGGTTCCAGTGCGATGTTTACCGTCTTTACCTACATTGCGCCAATCCTGCACAGTGAAGCCCAGGCCTCCACACCGTTCATCACCGCCATGCTGGTGTTGTTCGGTATTGGCCTGACGCTGGGCAACGTGTGGGGTGGCAAGGCGGCGGACCGTTCGGTTGACCGCACGCTGATCGTCTCGTTGGCGGTGCTGATTGCCGTGTTGCTGGTGTTCCCGCTGTTGATGCCCTGGGCACTGCCTACCGCACTGGCGGTGCTGGTGTGGGGCGCTGCCAGTTTTGCCCTGGTACCGCCGCTGCAGATGCGCGTGATGGAGGCCGCCAAGGAGGCGCCCAACCTGGCGTCTGCGGTGAATATCGGGGCGTTCAACCTGGGTAATGCGATCGGTGCCGCGCTGGGTGGCGCGGTGATCAATGCAGGGCTGGGTTACCCGGCGATTTCCCTGGCGGGTGCGTTGATGGCGGGGTTGGGCCTGGTGATGGTGTTGCTGTTTGCCTGGCGCTCGCGTGCCGTCCAGTCCTCACCGCTGGCCACGCTGTAAGGGTGTAGGAGCAGCCTTGCGCTGCGAAGAGGCCGGTGGCAACACCGTGGATCTTCGCTGCGGGTACGGGCCTCTTCGCAGCACAAGGCTGCTCCTACCTCAATCGCGCCTGGCCTTGGTATTACGCAAGGTGTGCGGGCAAGGCGTTGCCGCTGGTGTGGGGCGCTGCCAGTGATGGAGGCCGCCAAGGAGGCGCCCAATCTAGGCAATGCGATCGGTGCCGCACTGGGTGGCGCGGCCCTGGCGGGTGCGTTGATGGCGGGGTTGGGCCTGGTGATGGTGTTGCTGTTTGCCTGGCGCTCGCGTGCCGTCCAGTCCTCACCGCTGGCCACGCTGTAAGGCTGCTCCTACCTCAATCGCGCCTGGCCTTGGTATTACGCAAGGTGTGCGGGCAAGGCGTTGCCGCTGGTGTGGGGCGCTGCCAGTGATGGAGGCCGCCAAGGAGGCGCCCAATCTAGGCAATGCGATCGGTGCCGCACTGGGTGGCGCGGCCCTGGCGGGTGCGTTGATGGCGGGGTTGGGCCTGGTGATGGTGTTGCTGTTTGCCTGGCGCTCGCGGGCCGTCCAGGCCTCACCGCTGGCCACGCTGTAAGGGTGTAGGAGCAGCCTTGTGCCGCGAAGAGGCCGGTGGCAACACCGTGGATCTTCGCTGCGGGTACGGGCCTCTTCGCAGCACAAGGCTGCTCCTACCTCAATCGCGCCTGCCGCTAGTACGCAGCGTCCAGCGCAATCTCCACCCCTTCAAATTCCGCCATCGCGTCCCGCATAGCTTCGCAAAAATACGCCCACGAAGCCCGGTCAAACAGCAGCTGCAAGGCCGGCACTGCTTCACGCCCGACATTCATCACGATCACATTGATCCGCGCCGCCGATGTCTGCGCCACGGCCCCGACCGGGAACGCCTGGGCACGCAGGTCAACCCCGCATAGCTTGGCCATCACCGCGCTGCAATGCTGCCCCGACAGCTGCAGCCAGGCGTGGCTGTCCTGGCGCGGCAGCAGGTAGTTGCGCTGGGCGTCCTGCACCCAGTCGGCCTCTTCGGCGGCAATCCGCGCCCCTTGGTCGGCGAAACTGCCCAGCAGCAGGTATTCGGTGGCCGACAGCCGCGCCACCCAGCTACCGCCGTCCTGGCGCAGCGCCTGGTTGGGCTGTGGCGGCAAACGATAGCCGCGTGCGTGCAGGTAGGCCGCGCTGTCGGCGCCACGAAAACCCACCCGCGCCAGGTCGGTCAGGTCGGTCAGCGCGCAGGCCAGCAGTGGCTCGGCCTGTGGCTGGGGAGAGAAGCACTGTTCTGTCTTCAGGCTAGTCATGGCTCACAGCTCCTGGCGCAGGTTGTCGGGATCATGGAAGGGCAGTTGCACCACCTTGGCATTGACCATCACACCGCCCTCCACGCGGATCGGGATGTGCATGCCGGGGGTGGCCTGGTGGGCGCCGACGTAAGCCAGGCCGATGATCTGCCCCAGGGTTTGCGAGTACTCGCACGAGGTGACGTTGCCGCTGATGTCCGGGCCGTCCAGCACCAGGTGGCCTTCCAGTGGCTGCGGGCTGCCCTTGGGCAGCGTGAAACCAACCAGCTTGCGCTTGAGCGGCTGCGCTTCGAGGATCTCGATCGAGCGCTTGCCGACGAAGAACGGTTTCTTGCGGCCGATCGCCCACTGCATGTCGATTTCAGCGGGGTGGGTCATGCCATCGGTGTCCTGGCTGATGATCACATGGCCTTTTTCCAGCCGCAGCAGGCGCTGGGTCTCGACCCCGAACGGGCGAATGCCCAGCCCGGCGCCTGCTTGCATCAAGGCGTCCCACAGGCGTTCGGCATGGCGCGCCGGCACATGGATTTCATAGCCCAGCTCGCCGACGAAACCGACCCGCAGGATGCGCGCCGAAATGCCCGTCACCTTGCCCAGGCGTACGCCCAGGTAAGGGAAGGCCTCGGCCGACAGTTCCACGCCTTCGCACACCTTGGTCAGCACCTGGCGCGACAAGGGGCCGGCCAGGTTGACGGCGGCCAGGGCGGCGGTGACGTTGGTGATGTCGACGTCCAGGCGCCACTGCGCGTTCCACTTGAGCATCTGCTGGTAGATGCGGTCGACGCCACTGGTGGTGGCGCTGACATAGAAGTGCTGCTCGGCCAGGCGGGCGCAGACGCCGTCATCAATCACCACGCCGTGCTCGTTGGTCATCAGGGCATAGCGGGTGCGGCCGATCGCCAGTTTGGCGAAGCCGAAGGTGTACAGGCGCTCGAGCAGCTCAGCGGCATCCGGGCCGCGCACGTCGAGGCCGCCGAGGGTGGAGACGTCGATCAGCCCAACCTTCTCGCGCACATGCCGCGCTTCTTCTTGCATGCAGCGTTCGCGGTCCTCGGGCTTGCCGTAGTAGGCCGGGCGCTGCCAGATGCCGGCGGGCATCATCTTCGCGCCTGCTTGCAGGTGGCGGCGGTGCATCGGTGTCTGCCGGTACGGGTCGAAAGCGCGGCCAGCGACATGCGCCAGCTTTTCCGCCTGGAATGGGGGGCGCGCCGTGGTCACGCCGGTTTCGCTGATGCTGCGGCCGGTCGCCAGCGCTACGAGCCGAGCCGTCGTCAAGGCCGAGTGACGCCCCTGCGATGGGCCCATGCCGACCGTGGAAAAGCGCTTGACCAGTTGCACGTCGCGATAGCCGCTGCGGGTGGCGTTAACGATATCGCGCACCTGCAAGTCTTCGTCGAAGTCGACGAAATCCTTGCCCTTGGGGTGCGGGAAGATCGGCCACGGATGATTGACCTTGGCCTCTGCGACGAAGCTTGCCTGCGCAGGGGCCTCCAGGCCAAGCGCCGCCAGGGCCTCGCTAGCTGCGCGGGTGGCGTCCGTGAGCACATTGCTTAGCACATGTCGGCCGTTCACCGAGCCTGCGATATGCAGCCCCGCCGGTAGGTTGCTGAGGGTGAACTCGTCGCGGTTGACGTCATAGGCCAGCTTGCCGCCAGCCTGGCACAGCAGTTGGTACACCGGCATGTAGCCGGCCGACATGCACAGCAAGTCGCAAGCCAAACGCAGGCCATGGTCGCCGACCTTGCCCAGGCCGGTGATCGGGCGGATATCGACGCCAGTCACATGGCGCATGCCCTTGTCGTGCAGGGCTTCATAGACGGTGCTGCCCAGGTGCAGGGGAATGTCGCGACGCTTGAGCTCGCTGGCCAGCGCGGCATCGGCGGGCGCGGCGCGCATGTCCACCAGGGCAGCGATGGCCACGCCTTGCTCCTGCAGGTCGAGCGCGGCCAGGTAGCCGTCGTCGTGGCCCGTGAGGATCACCGCCCGTTGCCCAGGCTTGACGGCGTACAGCTTCATCAGCCGTTGCGCGGCGCTGGTCAGCATCACCCCGGGCAAGTCGTTGTTGCGAAACACCACCGGCTGGTCGAACGAACCCGCCGCCACCAGGCAGCGCGTGGCGCGTACCTTATACAGGCGCTTGTGCTGAATCACCGGCAGGTAGTTGTCGGTGAACCAGCCGTTGCAGGTGGCCTCGAGCAGCACGTGGATATTCGGGTGGCCCTCGACAGCCGCCAGCAGCTCCTGGCGCAGGCTGGCCGCGCGGGTGCCGGCAATGTCGAAGCGGGCGTAGGTCAGCGAGCCTCCCAGCACCGGCTGTTGCTCGATCAGCAGCACCTTGGCCCCGGCATTGGCTGCGTCCAGCGCCGCGCGCAAGCCGGCAGGGCCACCGCCGATCACCGCCACATCGACGAACAGATAGGCCTTGTCGTAGTACTGCGGCTTGAAGCCGAGGTCCAGCACGCCGAGGCCGGCCTTCTTGCGAATCAGCGGCTCCCAGACCTTCCACATGCCCTTGGGCTTGTAGAACGAGCGGTAATAGAAACCTACCGGCATGAACCGCGAAAACGTGCCCAGGTAGGCGTCACGGTCGTGTTCCAGGCTGCCGTTGAAGTTCTGCCCCTCGACCACCTGGCCATCACGCGCCGCCTCCATGTCGGCCAGCACGTTGGGTTCGTCGGGCAGTTGCACCAGGGTGTTGGCATCCTGCCCGGCCAGGCTCAGCGGGCCTCGCGGGCGGTGGTACTTGAACGAACGCGACAGCAACCAGCGGCCGTTGCCGAGCAGGGCACTGGCGATGCTGTCGCCGGCAAAGCCCTGGCAGGCCTGGCCATCGAAGTTGAAACGCAGGGGCCGCTCGCGGTCGATCAGCAGGCCCATGGGCGCGGGGAGGCGAGTGTGGCTGTTCATCCGGCGATCTCCGGGGTGGCGGCGGGGGTGAAGTCGACGCGGCGGTCGAACAGTTCTTTTGGATCGAAGGTGCGCAGCACCTGGTCGCTGACGGTGTGGCGCTCGGCCAGGAACCAGTAGCTGGAGGCGTTGTGCAGCCACCACTCGATGACCACACCGGCCAGGTTGTCGCTGTTGAATACGTAGTCGGCCCATTCGGCATCGCTGCAGGCGGCCGGGTCGGGCATGTGCTTGAACTCGCCGCCGTAGGTGAATTCGCTGATGTTGCGCGGGCCGTTCAAGGGGCAGGTCAGGATCTTCATCGTGCGTTCCTTTTAGTGGCTGGCGGCGGTCGCGCCCATTTCGTTGACTTGCTGGAAGCGGCTGAAGCGCTCCAGGGCGAAGGGCGCGATCATCTCTGGCACCTTGCCGCCACTGGCGACCAGCTCGGCCATGGTCTTGCCGCAGATGGGCGTGGCCTTGAAGCCCCAAGTACCCCAGCCGGCGTCCAGGTAGTAGTTGTCGACCGGCGACAGGCCCATGATCGGGCTGTAGTCCGGCGTCATGTCGGTCATCCCGGCCCATTGGCGCATCAGCTTGGCGTTGGCCATGAACGGGAACATCTCGATGGCGTGGGCCAGCAGGCTTTCCTTCAAGTCGAGGGTGGAGCGGGTGTTGTACAGCGGGTAGGGGTCGGAGCCGCCGCCGAAGACGATCTCGCCACGGCTGGTCTGCTGCACGTAGCAGTGCAGCGCCGACGAGCTGACCAGCGGATCGAGAAATGGCTTGAACGGCTGGGTGACCATGGCCTGCAGCGGGTAGGTATGGATCGGCGCACGGATGCCGGCCTTGGCCATCAACAGCGAACTGGCCCCGGCCACGGCCTGGACCACGCAGCCGCACTGCACCGTGCCACGGTTGGTCTTCACCGCTTCGATGCGGCCATTGCGGATCAGCAGGTCCTGCACCTCGGTCAGTTGATGAATCTCGACCCCGCGCTTGGCGGCCTGCTTGGCGTAGCCCCAGGCCACCGCGTCGTGGCGTGCGGTGGCGCCGTCGATGTGCCACAGCCCGGCCAGCACCGGCAGGTGGCCGGGGTCGAGGTTCAGGCTCGGCACCAGTTCGCGGATCTGCTGGCGGTCGATCATCTCGGTGCGCCCGCCAAAGTGCTTGTTGACCTCGGCACGCTGGCGGAAGGCGCGCACGGTGGCGTCGGTGTGCGCCAGGGTCAGCTGGCCGCGCTCGGAGTACATGATGTTGAAGTCGAACTCGTTGGACAGGTTCTGGAACATCCGCACCGATTCTGCGTAAAAGCGCACGCCTTCACTGGTGAGGTAGTTGGAGCGAATCACCGCCGTGTTGCGTGCGGTATTACCGCCACCCAGGTAGGCCTTTTCCAGCACAGCGACGTTGGTGATGCCGTGGTACTTGGCCAGGTAGTAGGCGATGGCCAGGCCGTGGCCGCCGCCGCCGATGATCACTACGTCGTAGCGCGGTTTGAGTTCGCAGGGTGGCGGCAGGTCGACCTCCACCGGGTAGTCGGCGCTCAGGCCGTATTTCAGCAGGGCGAAAGGCATGCGGTGCGCTCCTGGTGGGCGGCCTGTTGTTGCAGGTCGAGGGCGAGCAGGGTGTTTTTCATCAGGTAGGCGATGGTCATCGGGCCGACGCCACCGGGCACTGGGGTGATGCCGGCGACCTGGGGCAGGGCGGCGGCAAAATCGACGTCGCCGACCAGGCGGCTGCGGCCGTCTTCATCGATGCGATTGATGCCGACGTCGATCACCACTGCGCCGGGCTTGAGCCAGTCGGCGCCGATCAGGCGCGGCTTGCCCACCGCAGCAACGAGGATGTCGGCTTGGCGGCACAACGCCGGCAGGTCGTGGCTGCGCGAGTGCACCACGGTCACCGTGCAGTCGGCTTGCAGCAGCAGGGCGGCCATGGGTTTGCCGACAATGTTCGAACGCCCCACCACCACCGCATGCTTGCCGCGCAACTCACCGCAAGCATCGCGCAACAGGCGCATGCAGCCACTGGGGGTGCAGGGGGTGAGCACGTCGCGGCCCTGGGCCAGGCCGCCGACGTTCTCGCTGTGGAAGCCGTCCACGTCCTTGAGCGGGCTGATGGCTTGCAGCACGCGGTGCGCGTCGATGTGTGCCGGCAAGGGCAGTTGCACGAGGATGCCGTTGACCGCGTTGTCACGGTTGAGCCGGTCGATCAGGGTGAGCAGGTGGGCTTGAGACGTGTCTACCGGCAGGCGATGCTCCAGGGAGCGGATGCCCACTTCCTCGGCACGCAGCACCTTGTTGCGCACATACACCTGGCTGGCGGCGTCGGCGCCTACCAGCACCACGGCCAGGCCTGGTTGCACACCGCCCTGGCGCAGAGTGTGCACCTGCTCACGGACCTCGGTCAGCACCCGCGCCGCCGTGGCCTTACCGTCGATCAGCTTGACGCTGGGGAGGGCGTTCATTTGAAGATCACCGTGCGGTCGTGGTTGAGGAACACCCGGTGTTCCAGGTGGTACTTCACCGCACGCGACAGGGCGATGGTCTCGGTGTCACGGCCGATGGCTACCAGGTTGTCGGGGGCGTAGGCGTGGTCCACGCGCTGCACTTCCTGCTCGATGATCGGCCCTTCGTCGAGGTCGCTGGTGACGTAGTGCGCAGTGGCGCCGATCAGCTTGACCCCGCGTTGGTAAGCCTGGTGGTAAGGCTTGGCGCCTTTGAAACCGGGCAGGAACGAATGGTGAATATTGATCGCCCGGCCCGACAGTTGCCGGCACAGGTCGTCGGAGAGGATCTGCATGTAGCGCGCCAGCACCACCAGCTCGGTGCCGGTGTCCTCGACAATGCGCATCAGCGCGGCCTCCTGCTCGGCCTTGGTTTCTTTGGTTACCGGCAGGTAGACGAAACGGATGCCCTGGCGTTCGGCCATGGGGCGCAGGTCCAGGTGGTTGGAAACCACGGCAGTGATGTGCATGTCCAGTTCGCCCTTGGCGTGGCGGTAGAGCAGGTCGGACAGGCAGTGGTCGAACTTGCTGACCATCAGCAACACACGCATCGGCCGGGCGCTGCTGTGCAGGCTCCATTGCATGTCGAAGCGCTGGGCGACGTCGGCAAAGCCCGCTTCCAGTTGCGGCGTATCACCGCTGACACCGGTGTTGTAGCGGAACACTGCGCGCATGAAGAAGCGGCCATTGTCCTCGTCGTCGAACTGCGCCATCTCGCTGATGTAGCAACCTTGCTCGGCCAGGTAGGTGGTCACCGCGGCGACGATGCCGGACACGGCCGGGCAACTGACGCGCAGGATGAAATGATCGGGAGCGGGATGCATGTCGGGGCCTCGTGGTGGAGTGGGGCAGGTCGGGCACAAGGGCAAAGGGGTTCGCGGGATGGCGAAGAGTGTTTCTTCGTAGGAATATAAATTTCCTTTAGGCGATTTATAGGCGAAGTGATGGGTTCAGGTCTAGCGCTTAGTGAAATTTTTTTGCCTGGCAGGAAATAAATTGGATTTTGAGGCACTGGGGCTTGATGGCGAAGAAGGCTATGCTTGCCCCATGAGCACACCACCCAACCTTCGCCAACCGTGCCCCCCTGGCGCCTGTAACTGCGGCCGCGAGCACCTGGCCGAGCAGCCGTCAGCGGCGCAGCGCATCCTCCTGCTCACGCGGCAGGAGGAGAAGCGCCTGCTCGAGCGGTTGGAGAACCTCAAGGACCTGGAAGACCTGCAGCGCCTGCAACAGCGGATGTATGAAAACCTTGGCATCCGTGTGCACATTGCCCCGGGGTTCAATGAGGTGCGGACCATGCGCGGGATTGTCATCGAGCTGGATGAACAACCGGGGCTTTGTCGCAAGACCCGGCAGTTGATACCGGCGGCGATTCGGCGGGGGTTGGAGCGTAATCCGCAGGTGGCTTATCGGTTGCTGGATGACCATGACTTGCTGCGGGGGGCGTGAGGGGATGGGTTACAGGGCATGTCTTTATTGCTTTGGCGCCTGGGAGATCGAGCGCCGCCCGCGCGGCGCTTCGCAGCACAAGGCTGCTCCTACATCTGTTTCGGGCCAGTCACGCTTGTGAGGGCGGCGCGCGACCGCCTGGTTGGTCCGACGTGATATCGAGGCGGGCGCCAATGCCCCAGGAATAACTGGCCCGAAACACCTGTAGGAGCAGCCTTGTGCTGCGAAGCGCCGCGCGGGCGGCGCTCGATCTCCCAGGCGCAGCAAAAACAACGCCATGCCCCCTATCAATCACCCCCTAATTTTCCCGCACCGCCTTACGTCTACTTGAGAACCGTCCTACGCCAAGCGCGTACCGGCACCTATCACTCAAGGAGACAGGCAATGACTTCCGTATTCGACCGCGACGATATCCAGTTCCAGGTAGTGGTCAACCACGAAGAGCAGTACTCGATCTGGCCCGACTACAAGGCAATCCCCAATGGCTGGCGAGCAGTAGGCAAGAGCGGCCTGAAAAAAGACTGCCTGGCCTACATCGACGAGGTCTGGACCGACATGCGCCCGCTGAGCCTGCGCCAGAAGATGGCCGAAGCCGCAGCGCAGTGACCTCACTGAACCTGCTGTGCCTGCCGTATTCCGGGGCCAGCGCCATGGTTTACAGCCGCTGGCGGCGCAAGCTGCCGGCCTGGCTGCAGGTGCGGCCGGTGGAGCTGCCTGGGCGCGGTGCGCGCATGGGCGAACCGCTGCAGACCGACATGCAGGCGCTCGCCCGGCAATTGGCGGCCGAGCAACGCCTGGCCGCCAGCGCGCCGTATGCCTTGCTCGGTCATAGCCTGGGCGCGCTGCTGGCCTTCGAGCTGGCCCATGAGCTACAGGCGCTGGGGTGTGCGCCGCCGTTGGCGTTGTTCGCCTGCGGCACCGCCGCCCCCACCCGGCGCGAAGACTACGATGGTAAGAATTGGCGCGACCCAAAGCGCGACGATGAGCTGATCAGCGAATTGCGCGAACTCAACGGTACGCCAGAGGAAGTGCTGGGCAATGCCGAGTTGATGAGCCTGACCTTGCCGATCCTGCGCGCCGACTTTTTGCTGTGCGGCCGCTATGCCTATCGTCAGCGGCCAGCGTTGCAATGCCCGCTGCACGTGCTGGGCGGCGAAGACGACCGGGCCAGCGAGGAGCAACTGCTGGCCTGGCGCAAGGAAACCCTGGGCGACTTTTCGTTGGAAATATTCCCCGGCAGCCACTTCTTCATCCACGAACACGAAGACCGTGTGCTCGGCGTGCTGGCCGCGTCGCTTGAGCCACATCGGCTTTCGGCCTGATTGACGTCACCGCTTGCCTGGGGGAGGCTAGGCCTTTTCCCAGGCAAGGGGCAGACAATGCTGATCGATCCACACAAGGCCACGCTGCTGGTCGTCGACATCCAGGAAAAACTCATCGGCGCCATGAGCGACCCCGAAGGCACTCGGGCGCGAGCGCGCTGGTTGCTGGCGGCGACTGCGGAGCTGGAACTGCCGACGGTCATTTCCGAACAGTACCCCAAAGGGCTTGGCCCTACCGTGGCGGAACTGACCGCTGCAGCGCCTGCTGCCCAGGTAGTGGAAAAAAGCCATTTCTCCTGTGTGGCCGCCGAGTGCTTGCCGGCCAGTTTGATGGCACGTGAGCAGGTGATCGTCTGCGGTATGGAGACCCACGTCTGTGTGCTGCAAACCGTGCTCGGCCTGCTGGCGTTGGGTAAGCAGGTGTTCGTGGTCGAGGATGCCTGTGACAGCCGCACCGCAGCCAGCAAGGCCGCGGGCCTGGCGCGCATGCGCGCAGCCGGGGCGCACATCGTCACCCGTGAGATGGTGCTGTTCGAACTGATGGGCAGTGCCAGCCACCCGCAGTTCCGCCATATCAGCAAGACCTACATGATCGGTGAGCAGCCCTGAACGCGCGGTTACTGGCGACGGCCCTGATGGCCCTGGCGCTGCTGCAAGGCTGCGCGGGGCGTCGTGAAGAAGAGCCTGAAGCGGACCCTGCCAAGGTGCGCGCCCAACTGATGCGCTTATTACCCGTGCAAGCCAAAGACCGTGCAGGCTGGGCCAAGGACATACAACAGGCCTTCGAAGCCCAGCGCATTGCGCCTAGCAAAAGCAACCTGTGCGCTGTACTGGCGGTGACCGAGCAGGAGTCGACCTTCAACGCCGACCCACAGGTGCCCAACCTCGGGCGCATCGCCCGCGAGGAAATCGACCGCCGCGCCGCGCGCCTGCACATTCCCCGCCTGCTGGTGGATGGCGCGCTAAAGACGCCTTCCGGCAACGGCCAGAGCTACCAGCAGCGGCTGCTGGCCGTGCGCAGCGAGAAGCAACTGAGTGCGCTGTACGACGAAGTCATTGCCCGCCTGCCACTGGGCAAGACCTTGCTGGGGGGGCTAAACCCAGTGCACACCGGCGGGCCGATGCAGGTCAGCATCGACTTCGCCGAAAAGCACGCCAAGGACTACCCCTACAGCTATGACGGCACGATCCGCCAAGAAGTGTTCAGCCGCCGTGGCGGCCTGTATTTCGGCATTGCCCACCTGCTGGGCTACCCGGCGCATTACGATCGCCAGCTGTACCGCTTCGCTGATTTCAATGCAGGCTGGTACGCCAGCCGCAATGCGGCGTTCCAGGCGGCGCTGAGCAAGGTGACGGGCACCAGCCTGGCGCTGGATGGCGACCTGATTGCCCCCGGCGCGATCATGCCCGGTACCACCGAACTGGCGGCGCGCAAATTGGGGGTGAAGCTGGGTTTGCGCAACCCACAGATTCGCAGCCAGTTGGAGTCGGGTGACAGCCTGGCCTTTGAAGACAGCAAGCTGTACAGCGGTGTGTTCGAGCTGGCGGATGCGGCGGCAGGCAAACCGGTGGCGCGTGCGGTCTTGCCGGGGATCGAGCTAAAGAGCCCGAAGATTACCCGCAAGCTCACCACCGCGTGGTTTGCGGGCAGGGTGGATGAGCGGTATCAGCGGTGCATGAAGCGCTGAATGTCGATGGCCTGTGCCGGCCTCTTCCCGGCCAGGCCCGTCACCGACGGAGACCTGTGGGAGCGGGTTTACCCGCGAAGAGGCCAGTACAGGCGGCATCAGCTTTCGCTCAAGGCGCCAACCACTTGGTCAACACTGGCCTTCAACCCGGCCACCGCATCATCGGCATCACTGTTCACCACCACCAACCGGGCCCCTGCAGCCTTGATCACCTCAGCCACCGCTGGCTCCGGCAGGCGATGGTCCAGCACCAATGCCACGTCCTGACTTTTCAGGTTTTCCCCCAGCGCCTTGAGCGCCGCCGCATCCCACTTGCCCTCGGCCGGCAGCGCCTGCTCCACCACATCCAGGTTCAACCCGCTGGCCAGGTAGCCCAAGCGCTCGGACAGGCTGACCACGGTCAAGTTATCTACCTCGGCCAGCCGGGTCTGGCTGCTGGCCGTCAGCTCCAGCAGCTGGCGCTTGAGGCCGGCCAAGTTGCCTTGGATCTTCGCCTTGTCGGCCGGCGACAACCGTTCCAGGTCATTGGCCACCACATCGGCCATGCGCCCGAGGTTGGTCGGGTTCAGCCACGGGTAGGCGCCGTAGGCGTCGTCGCCGGTCACCGCAATCCCTGGCAAGGCGCCGTCCACCGGGCGCGCTGCATCAATTTCGACGATGCGGATATTGCTGCGCCGGGCCATCGGGTAGAGGGGGTCGTCACGCCAGATCGAGCGCACCCCGATGACTGCGTCGGCCTGTTGCGCGGCGTTTGCCAGGCTTTCGCCGCCGCGGCTGCTGAAGTACGAAGGTTGGCGGCTGGCCGGCAGGTTGGCAGGCGCTGCGCGCTTGAGCTGCACCGAAGTGCCGTCGAGCAGGGCGGTGGCCAGGCTGTGGGTCACGGGCAAGGTGGTGAGCACTTGCGTGGCAAAAGAGAGCGAAGGCAGGCTCGCCAGGGTCAGTGCCAAGGTCAGCTGTTTCAGGTTCATGCCGGGTTTCCTTGCAGGCGTGGAACAAGCGCGCGGGCCAGTGCGGCCAAGGCGAAGCAGATGCCGGCGACCAGGATGATCGCAGCGCCCGAGGGCACCGGCAGGTCGCAAACGATCGGCAACAAGATGCCGAGCAGGGTGCTCAGCGTGGCGATCAGCACCGAAATGAAGAAAAAGCCCTTGAGCGACTGGCTGACCAGGCGTGCCGCAGCCGCGGGAATCACCAGCAGCGCACCGACCAGAATCGCCCCGATCACCTTCACCGACGCCACCGTGACCAGGGTCACCAGCACCACGAACAGGTAGTCCAGGGTCTTCACCGCCACCCCGCGTACCGCCGCCAGTTGCGGGTTGAAACTGGCCAGCATGATGCGGTTGTACAGCGGCAAGGCCAGCGCCAGCACCAGCACCGCGACGATACCCAACACCACCAGGTCCTGGGCGCTGACCGTCAGTACCGAGCCGAACAGCACGTTCTCGAGGATGTGCACGTTGATCTTGCCCGCCAGCATCAGCAGCAGGCTCGCACCCAGGGCCAGTGACACCGACAGGAACACGCCGATCAGCGTATCCGGGGACAACCCGGTGCGGTTACGCAGGAAGTTGAGCAGGATGCCGAACAGCAGGCAGTAACCGAACAGGCTGCCGTAAGGGCCGGTATACGGCTCGCCCAGCAGGATGCCAATGGCAACCCCCGTAAGCGCGGCATGGCCGACCGCCTCGGAGAAGAAGGCAAAGCGCTTGACCACCACCAGGGTGCCCAAGCCGCCCAGCACCGGGCCGATCATCAGGCCGGCCAACAGGGCATTGACCACAAACCCGTAGGCCAGCGCCTCGGGCAGGTAGCCGGTGTTGGCCCATTCCTGGACCAGTTGGCGAAATGCTTCAAAACTCATGAGGCAAGGCTCTCGCTGCGCGGGTGAACGGAGAACAGGCCAAGCAGGCGCTCTGGGGTCAGGGCCTGTGCGGGTGGGGCGTCGAACAGCACCTGGCGGCTCAGGCCAGTGACCCGGTCGGCCAGGCGCAGCACGGCCTCCAGGTCGTGCTCGATCCACAACACAGTGGTGCCAGCCTGGCGCCAGCCGTGCAGCAGCTGCTCGAACACCTGAATGCCCGCTTCGTCGAGGGCCGACATGGGTTCATCCAGCACCAGCAGTTGCGGCTCGGGAATCAACCCCTGTGCCAGCAGCACCCGTTGGCGTTCACCGCCGGACAGCGCGCCCATGCGCCGCTTGCGCTTGTCGAGCATGCCGACCCGGGCCAACGCGGCATCGATGGCCGGTTGCACGCGGCGTGACAGGCCGAGGAAGGCTGGCCGGCGCTGGCACATGGCGGCCATGAAGTCGTCCACGGTCATCGGCAGGCCACGGTCGAACTCCAACGCCTGAGGCACGTAGCCGATCACTTCGTGGGGGCTCGGCCAGTGCAAGGTCAGTTGGCCCTGGTGCGGCATCTGCCCGAGTAGGGTCTTGATCAGCGAGCTTTTGCCGCCGCCGTTGGGGCCGACGATCGCATGCACGCTGCCGGCCGCCACGCTGAAGCTGACCTGTTCGAGAATGCGGGTGCGGCCCAAGGTCAGGTCGATGGCGGCAAACTCGATGCGCGGGCCATTGGCCGCGGCGAGGTGGGCGGCGGCGGTCATGCGCGGTTCTCCTGGATGGCGCGGACCACGGTATCGAGGTTGCGCTTCATCTCCACTTCGTACTTTTCCTTGGTGTAGTCACCGTAGGAAATATGCGTCAGCGGGTACAGGCGCACGCCCGATTCGCGCTGAATGGTCTCGACGTAGGCGGACGGGAAGTCCATCTCCGAGAAGATCACTTTCACGTCCAGCGCCTTGAGCTGGTCGATGGTCTTTTTCAGCTGGGCCGGGCTTGGCTCGATGCCGTGCGCCGGTTCGACCACAGCAGTGACCTCGAGGCCAAAGTCACGCACCAGGTAGTCGTAGGCCGCATGGATGGTCGCCACGCGGAAGGTCGCGCTGGGCGCTTCGGTGACCTTGGCCAGGGCCTCGGCGCGCAGGGCACGCAGGCGTTTGGCATAGGCGCGGGCATTTTGCGTGTAGAGCTTGGCGTTGTCCGGGTCGAGCTTGCCCAGTTCGCGGGCAATGTTGTTGACCTGGGCGATGGTGGTGCTGATCGACAGGAAGGTGTGTGGGTTGACCACCTTGCCGGCGCCACGCGCGGCGATGCCGGTGGCGGCCAGCAACGGCACGTTCTGGTTGGCCTCGATGGTGGCGATGCCCGGTTTTTCGCTGGCCGCGATCATGCGGTCGGCGAAGTCGTCATGGCCCACACCGTTGAGCACCACCACGTCCAGCGTGCCGATGCGTTTGATGTCCTCCGCGCGCGGCTCGTAGGCATGCGGGTTGAAGCCCGCCGGGATCAGCGGCACCACTTCGGCCTTGTCACCGACAATGTTGCTGACGTAGCTGTAGTACGGGTGCAGGGTAATGCCGATGCGCAGTGGCTTGCCGTTATCGGCCAGGGCCAGTGCCGGCAGGGCAAGGGCCAGGAGCAGGGCGAGGGCGGAGCGGAACATGGGGGAGTCCTTGGGTTCAGTGACGGTGTTCGCGGGTGACCCCGGCGTCGTAGTGGCTGACCACCTGTTGCCAGCCGGCGGCGATCAGGGCGGCGTGGCCCAGGTCGTCCGGCGTAACGGCGGCGCTGTCGCGGCGCAGCCACACATCCGGCTGGCCAGTGCTGTCGTCAGGCAGAATCAGCAGCAGGCTGCCGGCCACCTGAGGGGCCTGGCTGCGGCCCAGGTAGGCGCCAGTTGCCAGCCACGACCACTGGTGGCCACCGCGGCTCTGGCTGCCCGCATCGACCACAAAAGGTGGCAAGCCGTCGTCGGCCAGGGCTTGTACGCTGGGCACGGCGGCGGTTTCCTCGCGCAGCAACTGGATCTCGTCGAAGGCCACGCGCAGGTCGGTGTACAGGCCTTGTTCGGCGGGGGTCAGGTCGCGGCGGGCGTCGATCTGGTGGCTGGCGATGGTCTGTTCGTCCTCGCGTTCGCCACGCAGCATCACCACCGTGGCGGCAAGCACCACGATCAGCAGGCTGACCAGCAGCACGTACAGGGTTTCGTGGCCGGCGCCGGCCGGGCGGACTACCTGGGCGCGGTTCATGGCTGGGCTATTCATGGCCGGGCTGTTCATGGTTGGGCAATGTCGGCGTAGTCGACTTCGACGACATGCCCAGGGCCTGCATCGAACAGCACGTAGAACTCACCGTCGGGGCGTTTGAAGGTGAGGGTCGAGTCGTCGCCGAGCTTGCCGCCGACCAGCACCTGCTCGTCATAGCCGATCACATCCAGGGTCACCCCAGGGGCGCCGCTGCCATCCGAGAAACCGCCGGTGCATTTGACCTGGCCGCTGGCCACTTCTTCGCATTCGCACATCGGGTTGTGGGCCAGGGCAGGGCCGGCGGCCAGTACCAGCAAGGGCAGGGCGAGCTTGCGCATCAGGTGTTTCATTTCTTGCCTCCTTGTTTCTCGAGCCAGGCCACGGTGGCGGGCGATGCCTTGGCCAGGGGGACCGAAGCCTGGTGCATGCTGCCGTCCCAGCCTTCGAGGGTGATCCAGATCTGTGCATCAGGCTGGGTACGCGGCGGTATCAGCAGGTTGGTGCCCATGCGGTACGGCGCGCCGAAGAAAATGGTGCCAGCAGCGCGCAGGCTGCGCGGTTTGCCGATGCGCAGGTAGACGGCCTTGACGTCATTGATGCAGGCCTTGCACAGCGAGGCGCTGAACGACTTGAAATGGCCGGCCGGGCCGTCGGCGCGTGGTGCCTCGTCGCGCAGTTCGGCCAAGTTCAGGCTGTAGGGGCCGACCTGGATGTCGCTGATCATGTTCGCCCCCAGCCCGGCGTCGCCACGGAACAGCCTGGCGTTTTCGAAGTACTTGGGCATGAAACCCAGCGGGATGAGGATCAGCAGGATGTTCAGGTGGAAGCGCCATTTCAGCCACCACTGCTTGAGCGGGCTGGCGGGCAGGGTCTTGGCCTGGCTCATGGGCGGATCTCCACGGTGGTTTCACGGCTGGCCGCGCGTGGCGCACGCTCGCTGCGCTTGAGGGCGGCGGCGGTCGCCTGGGCGGTGCGTTTGGTCCAGATCAACAGGCCGCTGAACACCATCAGGGTGAGGACCAGGCCAAAGAAGAACCAGATCAGCTTGATCGCCAGGCCGCCAAAGTCGCCGGTGTGCAGGGGGCGCATCGACTCGGTGACGAACTCCAGGGCAGAGCGGTCGCTGATCAGGAACTGGCTGTCGACGTTGCTGGTGTAGGGGTTGACGGCGGCCGACTGGAACATCAGCGGGTACCAGCCGCGGCCACCCAGGGTGACATGGCTGTAGGCAGTAGCCGGCAGTGAGACGGAGCTGATCTCCAGGCCCGGGATCGCCAAGCCGGCGATGCGCGCCGCTTCATCCACATCGATGCGCGGTGCCTGGCTGCCATCGGCTGTCTGCGGCACATCCTCACGGGCGATGACCGGCACGATAGGTCGGCTGGAGATGCTGATGTTGTTGTCGAACAAAATCGCTTGGATCAGGAACCAGGTACCGGTAATGGAAATGACCGCGATGAACCAGATCGACCAAACCCCGGCCAGCCGGTGCAGGTCACCCCAGAAGATGCGTGAGCCATGGCCGGTGCGAACGGGCTTGAAGAAGCCCTTCCAGAATTTCTTGTAGACCACCAGGCCTGTGACCAGCGAGGCCAGCATCGGCAGGCCGAGTATCGAGACCAGGTACCAACCCCAGCTGAAGCCATTGGTGAAGGGCACCAGCCACCAGCCATGCAAGGCGCGGGTGAAGCCTTCGAAGTTGAAGTCCGGGCTCTTGCCCTGGATGGCCCCGGTGTATGGGTTGACGTAGAGCGTTGGGCTAGTGCCGTCGGGGAAGGTCACATCGGCGGTCAGGGCGAAGTGCGAGCCATCCGGCTGCCTCAGCGACTCCACGGCCATGTCCGGCTCGGCCTTGTGCAGGGCATCGAGCACCTGCTGGTAACTCAGGCGTTCGGCATCGCCGTCAGGCTTGCTGGCGCGCACGTCCGGGTTGGCCAGCCAGACAATCTCCTGGCTGACCACGGCGAGCATGCCGGTAAAGCAGACGATCAGCACGAAGAACCAGATCGGGAGGGCGAGCCAGCTGTGGACCAGGAACCACAACTTGGATTTGGATTTTTTCGGGGATTTGGCCATCTGATCGTCTTCTGAAATGTGTAGTCGAGCTTATGCCCAACCAAGAGGGCTGCACTTATAAAGACGAATGAGAATGGAAATCCTGCCGTTTTAAATGCAAGCAAATGTTTCAGAAAGCACAAGCCGGCCTTCGCGCAGGGCGACAGGCCGGCGAGTAAAGGCGGGAATCAGGCGCTGGTCAGGGCGACAGCCGGTTGCGAACGGCCATTGAGGCGCGACAGGTCCTGGTACAGCGCCTGGCCGATCTCGGCGGCGCGGGCGGGCAGCACCGAGAGCAAGGTGTCGCTCAGGCCGTGGCTGTTCTCGCAGAAACCTTGCAGGTAAACCGATGCCTGCAGGTCTGGGCTGGCCAGTACCCGGTAGTTGCGGTCGACGCTGAAGTCATCCAGGTAACCCGCCAGTGGTGCCAGCAGGTCGCGGTGCGAGCGGCGCTCGTAGCCGGTAGCCAGGATCACCGCATCGTAGCGGTGGGTCTGGTGCTGGCCAGTGGCGAGGTCGCGCAGGGTCAGTTCCAGGCCTTCGCGGGTGGCCACCACCGCTTCCACCTGGCGCCGGCACAGCACGTTGTGACGGAACTGGTGGGCGACCTTCTGGCGGTAGAGGATGCCGTAGATGCGTTCGATCAGGTTCAGGTCGACCACCGAGTAGTTGGTGTTGTGGTACTCGCCCAGCAGCTTGCTGCGTTGGTCGGCCGGCTCGTTGTAGACCAGGTCGGTATAGCCTGGGGAGAAGATCTCGTTGACGAACGGGCTGTCGTCGGCCGGCTTGAGTGCCGAGCCGCGCAGGATCATGTCGACCTTGACCGACGGGTAGCTGTCGTTGAGGTCGATGAAGGCCTCGGCGGCGCTCTGGCCAGAGCCGATCACCGCGATGCGCATCGGCTTGCCTTCAGTGCACGGCAGTTTGTTCAGGCTGCTGAGGTACTGGGAGTGGTGGAAGACGCGTGGGTCATCTTTGAAGGCGCCGAACTTTTCCGGAATTTTCGGCGTACCGCCGCTGCCGACCACTACCGAGCGCGTGCGGCGGCTGTATTCGCGGCCTTGTTGGTCACGCGAGACCAAGCGCAGGTGTTCGACCCGGCCGGCCGTCACTTCGGGCTCGATACGCACCACTTCTTCGCCATACACCGCCTGGGTGGCGAAGTGCTCGGCAGCCCAGCGCAGGTAATCGTTGTACTCCAGGCGGCAGGGGTAGAAGGTGCCGAGGTTGATGAAGTCGGCCAGGCGCTGCTTCTGGTGCAGGTAATTGACGAAGCTGTAAGGGCTGGTGGGGTTGCGCAGCGAGACCAGGTCCTTGAGGAACGAAATCTGCAGCTCGCTTTGGGTCGCCAGGGTCTCGCCGTGCCAGCGGTAGTCTTTTTGCTTGTCGATGAACAGCGCGTCCAGGGCATGGCCCTGGGATTGAGCGAGCTCCTCCAGGGCGATGGCCAAGGCCAGGTTGGAAGGGCCGAAGCCCACGCCGATCAGATCTTTGATTGTTTCCTGCTGTGAGGACTGGCTCATGGCTGCGATTCCCTGAATGGTCGAATGTGGACGCCCGCCGGGGCTCCGGCTCCTGCGCAAGTACATGTGTTGGAACGAGCCACACGAGGGGGAATTTACTGGTGGGGTTACAGGGTTTTGTCACCGCTGGCTAAAGAACTGCGTCCGGCGGCCGATAGGGGGTCAAGGCAAGGACTCACCTGAAGGCAGGGAATCGGCATGACAGCAATATCTTTGAGTAACCTCCACATCAACGGTGTTTCCGCCCAGGCGATGAGCGCCGCGGCGGCCGCCGAGCGCGAGCAGGCCAAGCAGGCCGCGCAGAGCGAAAAAGGCGGGCCTTTGAGCATCAGTGGCGACACCTTGAAGGTGGGTGGCGGTGGCCAGGCGGAGTCGGCCCAAGGCAGCGAGAGCAGCGACGAGTCGGCAGCGGTGCAGCAGTTGCGGCAGATGATCAAGGAACTGCAAAAGCAGCTGGCTGAAGAGCAGAAGCAGTTGGCCGCATTGATGGCATCGAAGATGGAAGAGACTGCCAAGGCCGCTGCGGTGAGCGCCAAGCAGGCCAGCATCGCTACCCTGACTGGGCAAATCATGCAGGCGACCGCGCAACTGCTCGAAGCGCTTCAAGAGAGCGGTGGCAGCAGCGCGGGTGGGATGGTCAGCACCCAGGCCTAGGCCCTAACTGACAGGCCTAGGGCTGTTTGTAGGAGCAGCCTTGCGCTGCGAAGAGGCCGGTGCAGGCCCCTCACATCTAGGCCTTATGCACCGGCCTCTTCGCAGCACAAGGCTGCTCCTACACCACCAGCAGCCTCAGAAATCCCAGCGGGTCGTGACCATCAAGTTGCGTGGCTCGCCGTAGTAGGTGGTGTCGAAGTTGCCCAGCCCGGTCAGGTACACCTTGTCGAACACGTTGTTGGCATTGACCGTGAAGCTCAGGTGCTCGCTGTACTGGTAGCGGGTCATCAGGTCCACCAAGGTGTAACCCCCTTGCTTGATGCGCGTGTAGTCGCCAGCCGTCGGGCTGTAGATATTGCCGTAGAACGCGCTCTGCCAACGTAGCCCACCACCGACGGTGACACGGTCCAGCGCGCCGGGCAGCCGGTAGGTGTTGAACAGCCGCGCCACATGCTCAGGCTTGGTGGTCGCCAGCGGGAAGCCGAACAGGCGGTTGTCGTCGGCGTCGCGGGTACGGGCGTAGGTGTAGCCGGCGGTGATGTTCCAGCCCGGGGCCAGTTCACCGGCCAGCTCCAGTTCGACGCCCTGGGTCGTGGCGCCGTCGATCGCTGTGTAGATGCCCTCGTTGGTGACCGGGTTGGTGCCGACGGAGGAGGCGACGTTGTCTTGTTCGATCCGGAAAAACGCCAGGGTAGCGTTGAGCCGACCATCGAAATAGGCCGCCTTCAGGCCCGCTTCATAACCATCGCCTTCCACCGGGTCGAGGGTGGCGCCATTGACGTCCTTGTACACCTGCGGCTGGTAGATCGAGGTGTAGCTGGCGTACACCGAGTAAGTATCGTCCAGGTCATAGACCACGCCGGCATACGGGGTGACGACGCCGTGTTGCTTGTAGCTGGCGTGGGTGTCATCCAGGGACGAGGTCGGGTAGTAATCCTGATCGTCGTTGTATTTGAAGGTGCTGACCCGGGTACCGAGGATCAGCGACAGGTTGTCAGTTGGCCTCAGGCGCGTGGCCACGTAAGCGCCGTTCTGGCTCTGGGTGGTGGTGTAGTCGCCGTTTTTCGGGAAGTCCTGTACCGCAATCTTACCGTTCCAGTCGAAGATCGAGCCCGGTACCTGGGCGAAGGCACTGCCGTCGAAGGTGTCGCCGGTCTGGCGCGAATGCGAGGTCATGAAGCCTGCGACCAAGTCATTCTGGCGGCCGAACAGGGTGAAGGGCCCGGACACATTCAGGTCGGCGGTGTTCTGCACACGGTGGCCTTCCCAGCGCCCCCAGTAGAAGAACATGTCTTCGCCGGTTGCGGGGTTGGGGTTGCCGCCGCTGGCCGAGGCCAGGCGGGTGTCATGGTCGCTGATCATGTGGTTGAGGCTGAGCTTGACCTTCCAGTCATTGGCCAGGGCCTGCTCCAGCGAGCCGAAGTAGGTGGTGGACTGAAAGTCGCGGCGGCTCCAGTCGGCACCTGGGTTGTGCGAACGCGAAAAGTCGGTGCGGCTGCCGTCGGCAAAGTAGGTCGGGTTGCCAGTCCAGGAAGCGCCACGCGGCGTGGTGGTCTGGTTGTCGATGCCGAAGGTCAGCAGGGTGTCGGGCGTCAGGTCGGCTTCGAGAATGCCGTAGTAGACGTCCTTCTTCTGTTTGTAGTGATCCAGGTAAGACTTGCGGTCCTGGTACGCGCCGACCAAGCGGCCGCGCACGCTGCCGCTGGCGTTGAGCGGGCCGGCAATATCGCCTTCGGTGCGGTAGTTGTCCCAGGAACCGGCGCTGGCGGTGATCGAGGCCTTGAAGTCGTGGGTGGGCTTCTTGCGGATCAAGTTGACCGTAGCGGAGGGGTCACCGGAGCCGGTCATCAGCCCGGTCGCGCCCTTGATGACCTCGACGCGGTCGTAGGCGGCCATGTCGACGTGGGTCGCACCTTCGTCATAGACCCCGTCATAGATGGTGTTGACGCCATCGTACTGGTAGTTGGTGATGGCAAAGCCGCGTGCGGAGTATTCCATGCGTTCGCTGTCATACGCCTGCACCGAAACCCCGGGCGTATTGCGCAGCACTTCGCCGATATCTTGCGAGCCGTGGTCGTCGATCGCCTGGCGGGTGATCACGCTGACGGACTGCGGCGTTTCGCGCAGGGTCAGCGGCAGCTTGGTCGCGGTGGTCGAACCGCCGGTGGTGTAGGCGCCAGTGCCTTCGGTGATGTTGCCAAGGCCCTGGCCATCGATGCGGCTGGGGGCCAGCTCCACCACGTCACCCTGTTGGTGGGTTTGCAGCAGCGAGTAGCGGCCGTCGCTTTCCTGTACGGCCTGCAGGCCGGTGCCGCTCAGCAGCATCTGCAGAGCCTGGTCCACCGGGTACTGGCCATTCAAGGCGGGAGAGCGTTTGCCGCGCGTCCATTGGGTGTTGAACGACAAGACGATGCCAGACGCTGCGGCAAACCGGGTCAGTGTCTCGCCCAGGTCGCCCTGCGGCAGGTGGTAGTCATGCACTTGCGCGGCACAGGCTGCGCCTGGCCCACCGAGCAATGCAGTCAGCAACAGGCAGGTGCGCAGGTCTGGCGCGCTGAACGGCCTGAGAGTGAAGCGGCAGGTCATCGTCGTTGTTCTCTGAAAGGTAAAGAGTCAGCCAGGGCTGGGGTTACCTATGAGTCGGATGAGCCGCAGCAAAGTGATCAGGCCTTGGCCATTTTTTTATGCGGCGGTGACGGTGACCCAGTAGCGGGTGCGGGCCTGCACCTGCACCGGCAGGGACGTGGTCAGCGCCCGCAGTATCTGATCGGTGTCATTGAGCCGGTAGGTGCCGCTGATGCGCAGGCCGGCCACCGAGGGCGCGCAGCGCAGCCAACCGGGCCGATAGCGCGCGAGGTCGTTGATGAAGGTGTCGAGGCGCTGGTCGTTCACGATCAGCAAGCCGCGGCTCCAGGCGTCTGCGGCACTGGCCAAGGCCTGCACTGCAGAAAAGCCCTGGCCATTGAACTGGCAGCTCTGGCCGCTGTTCAGCGCCATCGCCTGGCCAGAGGCAAGCGCCACGCGTGCTTGTTGGCCAAACACCTCGAGCTTGCCGGCGTCGTCCAGCAGCCGCACGGAAAAGCGGCTGTGGCCAGCCTCTACGCTGCCGTACCGGGTCACCACGCTGCAGCGTTGCTGCGCGGGCACCTCGACCATGATTTCGCCTTGGCGCAGCCGCACCGACGGCTGTTCGCGGGTCTCGTCGATGTCAACGGAGGAGGCGGTGTTGAGCAGCACCGTGCTGCCGTTTTTCAAGGTCAGCCAGCGCTGTTCGCCCACGCCACTGCGCACGTCTGGCAACAGCGGCGCGTGCTGCATTTCGCGATAGCTGCCCAAGCCCAGGGCACTGCCCCCAAGCAACACCAGGCCGGCTTTGACCACACGGCGGCGGGAGGCGTGGCGGCCATGTGCGGCCACGGCCAACATCCGCGTGGTGGCCGGGGCATGGGGGGTGCTCATGCGTGTCTGCAAACGCTCGGCTTGCTGCCAGGCCCAGGCATTGACCGGGGTAGCGTTCAGCCACGCCTGCCAGGCACTGTACTCGCTGGGCTGCGCTTCACCGCTGTTGAGCTGGCTGTACCAGTGCGCGGCCTGGCGCAGGGCCGCGAGTTGCTCGGTACTCAGGGCCATGCTCACTGGCCGTGCGTCAGGCTGTAGATCATGCAGTGCTCGGCCGCCTTGGCAACGTAGCGGCGCACCGTCACTTCAGAGATGCCCAACTGGGTGGCGATGTGTTTGTAGGGCAGGCCATCGACCTGCGAAAGCAAGAACGCCTCACGCACCTTGGTGCCAAGCGCTGCCAGCATCGCATCGAGCTCGAACAAGGTCTGCAGCAGGGCAACACGCTGTTCTGCCGAGATGTCCAACGCTTCGGGTTGCTCGGCCAGTACCTGCAACCAGGCCCTTTCCAGGTGCACGCGGCGCAGGTGGTCGATCATCAGGCGACGGGCGATGGTGGCCAAGTAGCCCTTGGGTTCACGTACCGCTTCGAGCTTGGCCGCAGCGTCGGCGGCCGACATCACCCGAACGAACACGTCCTGCACCAGGTCCGCGGCCAGGTGGGTGCAGTTGACCCGGGGCGTCAGCCAACCGTGCAGCCACTTGCTCTGCGCGCGGTAGAGCCGGGTGACTTGGGTATTGAGGGCTACGTCCGGGGTGCTCATCCATGCCGCCTGAAAGAGTTGCAAATGTTAATGGTTCGCATTTTATGCAAACTGTTTCAGGCTTGGCAATGACCCGCGGGCCGACAGCGTTACCGCTTCAAGGGGAAGTCGCGCGTTCCACGGCCTGTGCCCCACGCGTCTTGCGCCGCCCGCTAACGCGTGTAATGACTCGCCGGGTCAGCGTGTTCCAGCAGTACGTCACCAGCACGCCACCAACAAGGGCCAGGGCCACCGCGAACAACGGCTGATCGACGATGCGCCGTGCCAGCGACTGGAACTGGAAGTGCGTCAGGTAGATGAACAAGGTGGACGAGGCGATCATCGCGCCCGCTCTGGCGACCACGCCCGGCACGGGCACGGACCGGAACCAGATCAAGGCCAGCATCGCCGGCAGGGCGATATCGATGTAACGGGCAAACGCCTGCCAGCCGAGGCCGGCAAGGGCCACCAGGTCGAGCTCGGCAATCAGCAGCAGCGCCACCGCACTGGCGACCGCTTTGCGCAGCGTGGTGTCGGCGTAGTGAATGGCCATGCCCAACACCATCACGGCCAGGTAATGCTGAGGTACCCGGTTGAGCAGGGCTGTGGTGTCGAACACGAAACGGCTGAGCAGCACATCGGCCACCACTAGTGCGCACGAGGCCATGATGAGGCAGGGGAACGGCTTGGCGATGATCGCCTTGCGCACACGCTTGATCGACAACACGACACCGAGGATCAGCAGCATCTGCACCAGCACTTCGATGTACCAGTAATTGAACACGCCGACCTTGTCGGGCGGGAACCAGTTGGAGATCAACAGCAGTGATTGCCAGTGGACTCGGTCGAATACCGCCTGCACCAGTACTGTGTACAGAATCGTCGGCACCGCGATGGCGGCTAGCGACTTGAGCAGCATGCGCGCATCGCCGCGCTCATCGATGGCCTTGAACTGGAACCTGGCCAGGCTGATGCCGGAGATCAGGAACAGCACCGACGTCTCGCCTGCTATGCGCCATTCGGAAAACACATTCAAATGCCCGACGACAATCAGCAAAATGGCGACCATGCGCAGGAACACCGGCACTTCCATGACCCGCATCGACCACGTGTTGGCCGGGGTGCCTGGTTCGGCCAGGTCGGCCAGGTCCTGTACCGGGATCATTTCCCAGCGATCCGGCAAGTGGCCAATCAGCGTTTCGAGCACCATCGAGGCGCGGACGAAGGACAGCGAGTCGCCGCCGAGCTCCACGAAGGTGAGGCGGGCATCGATGTGCGGAGCCTGCAGTATCTGCGCCCAGGCCTCGGTCAGTTTCAACGCCAGCGGTGACAGCGCCTGTGGGGTGCTGGAGGCGCTGTCATCGAAAGCCGCAGGCAAGGCGCGCTTGTCGATCTTGCCGTTGGGCGTGAGTGGAATGCTCGGCACGAACAGGAACATCGCCGGCACCATGTAGTCCGGTAGCATGCCTGCGATGGCCTGGCGCAGTTCAGCGGTCGCTATGGGCTGATCGGCGACGCAATAGGCGACCAGCCTGACACTTGCGTTGTCATGGTTGGCCAGCACCACGCATTGCTTGATGCGCGGCAGTCGAGTGATGGCGTTTTCGATCTCCGCCAGTTCGATGCGATGGCCGCGGATTTTCACCTGGCTGTCGCCGCGCCCCAGAAAAGTGGCGCTGCCATCGGCCAGGTACGTGCCCAGGTCGCCGGTGCGGTAGCAGCGGTCGGCCGGGGCGCCGGTGAACGGGTTTACCACGAACTTTTCCTGGGTCAGTGCCGGGTCGCCCCAATACCCCAGCGACAGGTAGGGGCTGCGGATCAGGATTTCCCCGACTTCGCCGGCTTCGACCAGGTGGTTGGCCTCGTTGACGAGCAACAGTTGCGCGCCGCCTATGCCTTTGCCCAACGGGATTTTGCTGTTGTCCGCGTGCGGGTCGAGCACGTGGAAGGCCATGGCCTGTGGCGTTTCGGTGGTGCCGTAGAAGTTGACGCTGGTGGCGTGTGGCGCAATTGCACGAATCTGCTGGTACAGCGTAGGGCTGAGCGCATCGCCGCCCCAGAACAGGTAACGCAAGCGTTCGAACAGCAGCCCGTTCATCCGTGCGCCGGTTTCGATCAGTTTGCCCAAAGGCGGCGTCAGGTGGATGACGGACACGCCGTGGTCGTGTATCCACGCAGCCAAGCGCGACGGGTCGGTCAGGGTAGATTGGGCCGGGCAGAGGATGGTGGCGCCAATCGACAGCGGCGTGAACACATCGCGGTAAACCGGGTCGTGGCCCAGGCCGGAAAGCAGCGAAAAGCGGTCATCCTGGGTAAAACCATGTTGCTGCACGTGCCAGTCGACGAAGTGCACCAGCGGCGCATGATGGGTGACGATGCCCTTCGGTTCGCCAGTGCTGCCCGAGGTGAAGGTGATATAGGCCGGCTGAGCAGGGCTGACTGCGGGCAGGGGCGCTGACAGGCTGGCGAAGTGGTGCAGGGCATCGGCGGGGGCGTGCGGCACGTTCACGCAGTGCGCACGGCCAGGTTCGACCTCGGCGTCGCCACAGCGCACTACAAAGGCAGGTTCGAGGGTGCGGATGATCTGGCCGATACGCGCAGCTGGGTACGCGGCGTCGGCGACGGTGAAGGTCAGCCCGGCGCGCAAAGCGCCGAGCATGGCATAGACCAGCGCCGCGCCGCGGCTTGCGACAATCACTACCCGATCGGCACCGATGGCGCCATTTTCGAGCAGGTACGTGGCGATACCCTGGCTGATCTGCTCAAGTTGTCGATAGCTGCAGGTGGCTTCGTGGGCAATGATCGCGGTTGCCTCGGGCGAGCGGCTCGCCTGCTCCACAAAGGCCTGGAAAATCGGCTGTTCGGCACGGTAATCAAGGCTCAGCGTCGGGTTCGGGCGCAGATCCGGCATGTTGTGTGTTCGCTCCGCATGAACGGCAAGTGGCTGGCTGGATAGCACAACGCTAGTGCAGGGCAGCGAATGGCGCCAATGCGCTTGCGGTATTTGCGTGGGCGCTGAAATGGTGGGGCCGCTTTGCGGCCCATCGCGACGCAAGGCCGCTCCCACAACAGAACGCATCCCCCTGTGGGAGCGGCCTTGCGTCGCGATGGGCTGCAAAGCAGCCCCAAATGCTCAAGGCTTACCCGCTACGCTCTCGCCGGGTGCCTTTTTCAGCCGATAAGCCAGGGCAGGGCGGGTCATGCCGAGCAGCCGCGCCGCTTCCGAAACGTTTTGCCGGCAGCGTGCCATGGCCTCTTGCATCAGCGCCTCCTCGACGGCATCCAGGCCGGCGCCGCTGTCGAAGATCTGCGCCACCCAGCCAGGCGTTTGCAGGTCGCTGTCGGCCACCAGCCGGCCATCGCTGCCAAGGCCGATGCTGTCGATGGCGGGCGGTGCATGCGGGAACAACGCATCCAGGCCGATACTCTGGTTTTCGTCGGTGATGATCACGCCGCGCTCCATGAGGTTTTCCAGCTCGCGGATGTTGCCCGGCCAGTCGTAATGCAGGCACACCTCCATGGCCCGGTCGCTGAGGCCGCGGGTTTTCTTGCCGTAGCTTTCATGCAGGCGCCCGAGGAAGTGCTCGATCAGCAGCGGGATGTCCTCGCGGCGCTCGCGCAGTGCGGGGATGCGTACCGGGAACACGTTCAGCCGGTAGAACAGGTCGGCGCGAAAACGCCCGTCCTTGACCGCCTGCTCCAGGTCTTCATGGGTGGCGGCGATCACCCGCACATCCACCTGGCGTGTGCGGCTGTCGCCCACCCGCTCCAGTTCGCCTTCCTGCAACACCCGCAGCAGGCTGGCCTGGGCGCGTGGTGTAAGCTCGACGATTTCGTCGAGGAACAGGGTGCCGCCGTTGGCCCGCTCGAAACGGCCCATGCGGGCCTGCTGGGCGCCGGTGTAGGCGCCTTTCTCGACACCGAACAGTTCGGCCTCGATCAGGTCGGGCGGTATGGTCGCGCAGTTCAGGGCGACGAACGCCGCACCGGCGCGCTCGCTGCGCAGGTGCAGGCTGCGGGCGATGACTTCTTTGCCGACGCCGGTTTCGCCCAGCAGCAACACCGAGGCCTTGCCCGAGGCGACTTTGTCGGTGAGCGCGCAGCAGCGCCGGTACACCGCCGACTGGCCGATGCCGTAGAACTGCCCCGATTCGTACTGCAGGCGCTGGCGCAGGTTGGCCACCTGCACTTGCAAGGACTGCAACTCGTCGATCACCGGGTCGCTCTGGAAGTAGCGCATGAACGTTTCGGCGTCTTCCCATTGCTCCACCGGCTTGCCGATGATGCGGCATTCGCTGCCGCCACAACCGCGGCAGCTGACCTCTTTGTACAGCACCTGGCGGCCGAGGAAGAACGAGCTGTAACTGATCGCGTAGCCCAGCAGCATCCAGCAGATTGGCTGCTCGGACTGCAGGTTTTCTTGCTGGCAGTTTTCCACCTCGAAAGAGTCTTGCCATTCGATGTCGGCGTAGAAATGGCCGTTGTCGAGGTCGATCTCCAGCTGCAGCGGGCGGACTTTGACCATGCCTTTGAGCGAGTGCAACTGGGGGCCGATGAAAAACATCTCCACTGGGTTGCCGTTGGGGCGCAGTTTGCGGGCGAGCTCGGCATCCTTGAGGCCGGACTGGTAGCCCAGGCGCAGGAAAAACCCCTTGGCGCGTTCGACGCCGAGCATTTCGATCAGCTCGCGGCGCATGCCGGCCATCATCGCCGCCTGCACCAGCAGCATGCGTTGTTCGTCGAGCCAGATCTTGCCTTCGGTGCCGAGGAAACGCACCCGTTCGGTGAGGTCCTTCAGCGCCGGCGCAGGTTCCGGCGCCCTGTACTGGGTAATCATTCGCGTGCGCCCCTTGCTTGTAGTTGTATGGGGAATCGGCGCGTTCCGCTCAGGCATGGGCGGGTGGTTGGTCGCGCCGGGACGACCTCGGCGGCTCAGGCAAGGCTCGGGTCATCTCTTCTTTCTAAACCGCCTGAAACCTGCGCAAAAGTCAATCGCAGGACGCGTTGGTCATTTGCTCGAAGTGCCGTTGCGCGATTGAGCAAATGATCAATCGGGCGGGTTGCGGCGGCCGCTTGATCGCGCCTCGGCTTATCTTTGATTGGTTTAAAAGTCTTTTTAAATCAATTAATTGAATTGTTTTTCTGCTCTGGAAGCAGGCCTGGCACAGCGGTTGCTCTAGCCCTTGCAAGCCTTACCGGAGCACAACCGATGACCCCAACCACCACGCCCTTCGAGCAGATGCCGCGCTACGTCCGGGTACGCAGCGCGCCGGACGCCGCCTTTGTCGAGTTCGACTTTGCCATCGCCTACCCGGACCTGTTCGTCGAACTGGTTTTGCCACGCGCTGCTTTCGCGCGCTTCTGCGAAAGCAACCGGGTGCTTCACATGGACGCCGCAATGGCCGCTGCCGTCGATGCCGACATGCAGAAGTGGCGTTACGGCGAGCGCCACGACGACAACGACTGACGCGCCGTTTGCCGGCGCATTGCTTCCCCACAACAACAAGTACAGGACGCCTTGCATGAGTATCGAGATCAAGACGGCCACGGTCGAGCCGATCCGCCAGACCTTCAGCCACACCCGCCGGCGGTTCGGCGATAAACCTGCCAGTCGCTACCAGGAAGCCAGCTTCGACATCGAAGCCGCCAGCAACTTCCACTACCGCCCGCTGTGGCAGCCCGACAAGCTGCTCAACGACCCCAGCCGCACCGCCGTGTGCATGGCCGACTGGTACACCGTCAGCGACCCGCGCCAGTACTACTACGGCACCTACGTGCAGGCCCGGGCACGGATGCAGGAAAACGCAGAGCACAGCTTCGCCTTCTGCGAAAAGCGCGAACTGCTGGGTAGCCTGCCCGTCGCAACCCGTGCCCTGATCGCCCGCGTACTGCTGCCGCTGCGCCATGCCGAACTGGGCGCCAACATGAACAACAGCGGCATTGCCGCGGACGCCTTCGGTACCAGCGTCACCCAGATGCACATGTTCCAGGCCATGGACCGCCTGGCCATTGCCCAGTACCTGTCGCGCATCGGCCTGCTGCTCGAAGAGGACGGCCTGGCATTGCTGGCCGAAGCCAAGCAGCGCTGGCTGGACGAACCGGCTTGGCAAGGGCTGCGCCGCTATGTCGAAGACAGCCTGGTGGTGCAGGACTGGTTCGAGCTGACCCTGGCGCAAAACCTGGTCAGTGATGGGCTGTTGTACCCGCTGCTGTTCGAGCACTTCGATGCCCAACTGGTGGCCGACGGGGCAGGGCAGGTCGGCATGCTCACCGAGTTCATGCGCTTGTGGTTCGCCGAGAGCCAGCGGTGGGTCGACGCTCTGGTCAAGACCGTGGTCGGGGAGAGCGCACACAACCGCCAACGGGTCGACGGCTGGGTGGCCCAGTGGCGCGTGCGCGCACGGGAGGCGCTGCTGCCGCTGGCCGAGGTCGGCCCTGGGCGCGAAGCCCTCGATGCCATCGACAGCGCCTTTGGCGCACGCCTGAAAAAACTCGGCCTCAGTGGAGACGCCGCATGACTTCCCTCGTCTACATCGCGTTCCAGGACAACGACAGCGCCCGCTACATCGTCGAGGCCATCACCCAGGACAACCCGCACGCAGTCGTCCAGCACCAGCCCGCGATGATCCGCGTGCAGGCCGAAGGGCGCCTGGAGATTCACCGCGCCACGGTGGAGGAAAAGACCGGGCGTGAATGGGACGTGCAGGAAATGCTGATCGACGTCATCACCCTCGGCGGCAACGTCGAGGAAGACGAAGACTGCTTCGCCCTGCACTGGAACTGACCCGCCCAACGACCAGCATTCGGAGAGCCACCATGGCCGCCAAGCGCCTCAACCAGAAAGACAAATACCGTTGCCTGACCCGTGACCTGGGCTGGGAACCGAGCTACCAGAGCAAAGACGCGATCTACCCCTACGAACGCTTCGAGGGCATCAAGATCACCGACTGGGACAAGTGGGAAGACCCCTTCCGCCTGACCATGGACGCCTACTGGAAATACCAGGCCGAAAAAGAGAAAAAGCTGTACGCGATCTTCGACGCCTTCGCCCAGAACAATGGCCACCAGAACATCTCCGATGCCCGTTACGTCAACGCGTTGAAGCTGTTTTTGAGTGGTGTCACGCCCCTGGAATACCAGGCCTACCAAGGCTTCGCCCGCGTCGGCCGGCATTTTGGCGGTGCCGGTGCGCGGGTGGCCTGCCAGATGCAGGCGATAGACGAACTGCGCCACGTGCAGACCCAAGTGCATGCGATGAGCCACTACAACAAGCACTTCAACGGCCTGCATGACTTTGCCCACATGCACGACCGGGTGTGGTTCCTCTCGGTGCCCAAGTCGTTTTTCGAGGACGCCCGCACGGCTGGCCCGTTCGAGTTCCTCACGGCCATCTCGTTCTCCTTCGAGTACGTGCTGACCAACCTACTGTTCGTGCCGTTCATGTCCGGCGCCGCGTTCAACGGCGACATGGCCACCGTCACCTTCGGCTTCTCGGCGCAGTCGGACGAAGCCCGGCACATGACCCTGGGCCTTGAGGTGATCAAGTTTTTGCTCGAGCAGCACGAGGACAACGTGCCGATCGTCCAGCGCTGGATCGACAAATGGTTCTGGCGTGGCTACCGGCTGCTGACCCTGGTCGGGATGATGATGGACTACATGCTGCCGAACAAAGTGATGTCGTGGGCCGAGGCCTGGGAGGTGTACTTCGAACAGGCTGGCGGCGCGTTGTTCAAGGACCTGGAACGCTATGGCATCCGCCCGCCGAAATACGTCGAGCAGACCACCATCGGTAAAGAACACATCAGCCACCAGGCCTGGTCGATCTTCTACCAGTACAGCCAGGCCACCAACTTCCATACCTGGATCCCCACCGACGAGGAGCTGGACTGGCTCTCGGCCAAGTACCCGGACACGTTCGACCGCTACTACCGGCCGCGTTACGAGCATTGGCGTGACTTGCAGGCGCGCGGCGAGCGCTTCTACAACCCGACCCTGCCGATGCTCTGCCAGATCTGCCAGATCCCGCTGGCCTTCACCGAGCCGGACGCGCCCACGCAACTGAGCCACCGCAGCCTGGTGCATGAAGGCGAGCGTTACCACTTCTGCTCCGATGGTTGCTGCGACATCTTCGCCTACGAGCCCGACAAATACGTGCAGGCCTGGCTGCCGGTGCACCAGATCCTGCAGGGCAATTGTGGTGGTGAGGATGTCGAGGCGGTGGTGCGCGACTACTACAACATCGCCCCCGGCCAGGACAACTTCGAGTACCAGGGCTCGCCCGAGCAGCAGCGCTGGGAGGCCTTGCAACGTGCCGGGCGCAAGGCCGGCTGAGCCGCCAAAACACCGTAACTGCCTGGGCGCCTTGCTGCGCCCGGGCCCAAACAAGAACAAGAGGAACCTTGCCATGCCCGTGACCGCCATCGGCGCCTACACCGCCCAACCCTTGGACCTTCAGGCCAACTTCCACGGCGCCCAGCTGGTGTACCTGTGCTGGGAAAACCACCTGCTGTTCTGCGCGCCGTTCACCCTGCCCGTGGACCCGGCGCAGCCGTTCGCGGCCTTCATCGAGCACGTGGTCAAGCCGGCCATTGCCCTGCACCCCGATGCTGCGCAGGTGGATTTCACCGCCGTACGCTGGCGCCTGGACGAACAGTCATTCACGCCTGACCTGTCCCGTGGGCTGGCTGCCAACGGTGTCGTCCACAAGAGCCTGCTGCACCTGCATACCCCCGGCCTTGAAGGCCTGGGCGGCAGCCATAACTGAGGAGCGCTGCCATGAGCTATCAAGTCACCATCGAACCCACCGGTGAACAGATCGAGGTGGAGGAAGGCCAAACCATTCTCGAGGCTGCCTTGCGCCAGGGCGTGTGGCTGCCGTTTGCCTGCGGCCACGGCACCTGCGCGACCTGCAAGTGCCAGGTGCTGGAAGGTGAGGTCGACCTGGGGGCGGCGTCCTCCTTTGCCCTGATGGACATGGAACGCGACGAGGGCAAGGTGCTGGCCTGCTGTGCCATTCCACAAAGCGACCTGGTGATCGAGGCCGACATCGACGTCGACCCTGACTTTGCCGGCTTGCCGGTGCAGGACTACCGCGCCGTGGTCACCCAACTGGTTGAGCTGTCGCCGACCATTCGCGGCGTGCACCTCAAGCTCGACCGGCCGATGGCGTTTCAGGCCGGGCAATACGTCAACCTGCAGTTGCCTGGCATCGAAGGCACGCGCGCGTTCTCCCTGGCCAACCCGCCTGACCGGCCCGATGAGGTGGAGCTGCACGTGCGACTGGTGGAAGGCGGCGTGGCGACCGGGCACATTCACCGGCAACTCAAGGTGGGTGATGCGTTGGGCCTGTCCGGCCCTTACGGGCAGTTTTTCGTGCGCAGCGCTCAACCGGGCGACCTGATCTTCATCGCCGGTGGCTCAGGGTTGTCGAGCCCGCAGTCGATGATCCTCGACTTGCTGGCGCGGGGCGACACGCGGCACATCACCTTGTTCCAGGGCGCACGTACCCGCGCCGAGCTGTACAACCGCGAGCTGTTCGAAGCGCTGGCGGCCCGCCATGCCAACTTCAGCTATGTGCCAGCCCTTAGCCAGGCGGCCGAGGATGAGCAGTGGCAGGGGGTACACGGCTATGTGCACGACGCTGCCAAGCAGCATTTCGACGGCCGCTTCAACGGCCACAAGGCCTACCTGTGCGGCCCGCCACCGATGATCGACGCCGCCATCAGTTGCCTGATGCAGGGCCGCCTGTTCGAGCGCGACATCTTCATGGAGCGCTTCTACAGCGCTGCTGATGCCGCAGGTGAAGGCCAGCGTTCGGCGCTGTTCAAGCGCATCTGACCGGCTTATTGCACGACCGATAACAACAACAAAGGTTGACCCGATGAACCCGAAGCTTGCCAACCTGCTACGCCTTGCCGCCTGCGCCACGCTGTTCGGCGCAGCCAACCCTTCACAGGCTACCGAAGGGGGCGGCACGTCGTACCCGCTCGGTGCCGAGAACTACATGTCCGGCGCCATGCCGCCGCCGGGTGTCTATGGCCAGTTGTTCGTCAACCACTATGAGGCCGACAACCTGCGTGGTAACGACGGCAGCAAGCTGCCGGTAGACTTTCGCGTGCGCGCCAATGCGATCGTGCCACGCCTGATCTGGGTGAGTGATTACACGGTATTGGGCGGCAGCCTTGCGCTGCACGCGATAGTGCCGCTGGTGGACCTGAAGGTTTCGGTCAATGGCCAGTCGCAGCACAACCGTGGCCTGGGGGATGTGATTTTTGGCCCGGCGCTGGGTTTTCACCACAGCGACAAGTTCCACAGCATCCTGGCCTTCGACATGATTGCGCCCACGGGCCGTTACGACAAAAACGATCTGGCCAACCCTGGGCGCAACTACTGGGTGTTCGAGCCGGTGTACGCGATGAGCTACGTCGACCCTGCAGGGCTCAACCTGGATGCCAAGGTGATGTACGACTTCAACCGCAGCAACCCGGATACCGATTACCGGTCTGGGCAGGAGTTTCATGTCGACTATGCGGTGGGGTGGGGGCTGGGCAACGGGTGGGTGTTGGGGGTAGGTGGTTATTACTACCGCCAGACGACTGACGACCGCCAGGACGGCGAACGTATTGAAGATAACAAAGGGCGCAGCTTTGCCATCGGGCCGTCGATCAAATACAGCGGCGAGGGAGGGTGGTTTGTGACGGCGAAATGGTCGAAGGAGACCGAAGTGCGTAACCGCGCCCAAGGGGACGCGTATTGGGTGAAGCTGACGTTGCCGTTTTGACTTTCAGGGAAACTGCCCAGCCTCTTGGGGGCAGTTCACATTGTGGGAGCGGGCTTGTCCCGCGAATGAAGCTACGCGGTGCATGGCACCGGCTTCGCCGGTGTTCGCGGGGCAAGCCCACAGAGTCGCCGCTAAATCAATGAGCAAGACAGTTGCTCCAACAGAGTCGCTGCTAGCTCAATGCGTTAAGTTTTGCTCTATGGGAGCAGGCAATCGATTCAGGCAACATCCACCAGCACGATCTCGCTGTCCTCGATGGCCGTCACCCGCAACACGTCCTCTTGCTCGATCGCCACCCCATCGCGTGCTTTCGCCTGCAGGCCATTGACTTCTACCAATCCCTTGGCCGGCACCAGGTAGCCACGGCGCCCGGCATCGAAGCGGTACTCGGCGCTTTCCCCTGCACGCAGGGTCGCGGCCACCAGCCGGGCATCGGTGCGAATCTGCAAACTGTCTTCGTCACCTTCACGCCCGCTGGCCAGGGTCACGAAGCCTTCGCCACGCTCACCGGTGGGGAAAGGGCGGGTACCCCAGGTCGGCGCATCGCCCACTCGCTCAGGCACTACCCAAATCTGGAAGATCCGCGTGTCGACGTCCTCCAGGTTGTACTCGCTGTGCACGATGCCGGAGCCTGCACTCATCACCTGCACGTCACCCGCTTCGGTACGGCCTTTGTTGCCCAGACTGTCCTGGTGGGTGATCGCGCCTTCACGGACGTAGGTGATGATCTCCATGTCACGGTGCGGATGCGGCGGGAAACCGCTGCCGGCGGCGATCAGGTCATCGTTCCAGACCCGCAGGTTGCCCCAGTGCATGCGAGCAGGGTCGTAGTACTCGGCAAACGAGAAATGGTGGTGGGCATCGAGCCAGCCGTGGTTGGCGTGGCCGAGGCTTTCGAACGGTCGCAGTTGCAGCATGGTCGTGCTCCTTGAATCAGTGGAATGACGCCATGATGCGACAAAGAAAGATCGAAAATAAGCGTAAATATCGGCTAATAATGATCGAATTGATAGATCATTAAGGCTGCGGCTTTTTATCCGTTTCATCGCCTAATCCACTGATCTGCAAGCATTCGCTGGTGATTTTTGGTGGATGCGGCGAACATGGCACGCTGATTTTGTATTCCATCGGAGTGACCGTGGCCCACGAGCATCCCCAGGCGCCTGCCGACCTGACCCCACCTGCCCAGTTACCGTGGTTTCGCCGCCTGGCCGCCCGCCTTTTGGGGCGGGGCCTGACCCGCTTGCAAGCCCAGCATCGCGACTCCTGGTTCCTCGGCCACGCCACAGGCCAGCGCAGTGGCCATGCCGACGGGGTGCGCGAAGGCTTCGAGCGCGGGCGTGTGGAAGGGTACGAGGCGGGGCGCCAGGTGCTGGTCATCCGCGATACCCGCCCTGACACCGCCGCCGTACCCGGCCAGGACGACAACCTCTTCGACGATTGGCGCCTGCCGTTGACCGCCGAATTGAAGAAGCGCTTCAAGGCCGATGTGGCCCAGCGCCTGCCCGCCGAGGCGCAACCCAGCGCGGCCCAGTGGAAGCTGATTTTCAGCGACACGCCGTCCACCTGTGTGGTGGCGGGGGCAGGGGCGGGCAAGTCCACCTCGCTGGTGTTGCGCATTCTGTTGCTGCGCCATTACCTGGGCTACGAGCTGGACGCGATGACCGTGGTCACCTTCACCCGCGAATCGCGCAAAGACTTCATCAAACGCCTGCTGCAGGTGTTCGCCCTGTGGCAGATCGACCTGCAGCCCGCGCTGGCCCGCGAGCTGGTGCGCACCTTCCATTCGCGCATCTTGCCGCTGGTGCGCAGCCTGCCAGGCTTTGGCCAGGTGCGCGCGTTCGAGACATTGGGCAACGAGATGCCGGCGGGCCGCGAGGCCGAAGCCGAGAGTAACCCGTTCGACCTGCGCCTGAACGATGCGCAGCGCCAACAACTGAACCTCTGCTACAGCACCTTGCTGGGCGATAACCCCCGCTTTGTTGAACTCATTGGCCTGCTGCGCAGCGAAGCGTTGCAGCTCAAGCCGGTGGACCCTAACCACCCGGACGTGCAAAAGCGTGCGCAGGTGACCCAGTTGGCCGCCCAGCGCGACGAAGAGCTGTGCGATGTCATCGAAGACCTGTGGTTCGCCGCAGGCGCCTGGCCGATCAAAGGCATCGAGCCGTGCCGCGACACGGTCGAAATCCGTGGCAGCCGTTTCCATGTGCATGGCCGCCTTGAGGGGCAGGGGCCTTGGGTGGTGTTGGGTTTCGACCCCGCGGAAAGCGCCCAGTACCAGCGCCCCGGCGCCAAGCTGGCGGTGCGTGCCGAATGGGCGGTCAAGCGCACCCTGCTGCAGGCCTTCTGCGACAAACCGCTGATCTGGCTGGACAACTACGCGGCCGCGCGACGCCTGGCGGCCTCCCTGGCCGGTGATGCGGTGGCTGGCCCCGGCTTCGAGTACAAGGTCAAGGGCGAACTGGCCCCGGCACCGCTGCTCGACGCCTTTGTCGGTGCCGCCAACTTCATCGAGAACCTGGGGCTTGACGTGAACGGCGCCGTGGCGGCGATGAGCTTCCCGGCAGGCGACAGCGACGGCCTGTTCTTCGAAGCCCTGGCGCTGTACTGGAAGGCCCTGGAGGCGCACCTGCTGGACCAGTCGCCGCCGGTGATGAGCTACAACCGCATGTTTGCCCTGTTTGGCGAGAACAACCCGGAAAACCTGCAACTGCTGCCCGACCCCTTGCTCAGGCCCCTGGCGCATTTGATGATCGATGAGTTCCAGGACGTTTCGCCGCAAATCGTCAGTTGGCTGCGTGCCTGCCTTGCCGAGATCCGCCGGCGTGGGCCGTCGATGCACACCGGCCGTAATGCCCAGCATTCGTCGCTGTTGTGCGTGGGTGACGACTGGCAATCGATCTATGGCTGGCGCGGCAGTTCGCCGAAGTACTTCATGGAGTTCACCAAGGCCTTTGTGTCACCGGCCAACACGCGGGTGATGATGGTCGAGAACTACCGGTGCCAACAGCAGGTCATCGATGCGGCGGAATTCCTGGTCAAGGGCACGCCCGCGATTACTGGCAAGAAGGCCCGCGCCAGTGGCCCGGCAGCCGAGTTGCCGGGCTCGCCGGTCAAGGTATTCGACCGCGACGAGGCCGCGCTGGGCGAGACCCTGATCGAGCATTATCAACGCGGCGAGTCGGTGATGATGCTGTACCGCAAGGGCAGCGACAAAGCCCTGATGAACGACCACCTGCAGGCCGTGCTGCACGCTGAGGCAGCGCTGCCGGCCGAGCAACGCCGGCTGCGGCAGTTGACCTACCACAGCGCCAAAGGTTTGCAGGCCGATGCGGTGTTCATGCTTGGTGACTGCCAGTACCTGACCAGCTCGCCGTACAAGAACCAGGTCTATCGCCTGGCCGGCCTGGGTAAGGCCGGTGATGCCCAGGCATTCGATACCGCGCAGAAGGAAGAAGTACAGCGCTTGGCCTACGTTGCGGTCACGCGTGCGGTCAGGCACTGCTACTGGCACGTGGAAGCGGCCAACAGTGAAGCGCCGGCGGCGCCGCGTGCCTCGAGCCAGGTAGATGGCCGGCAGGCCTTCTTCGAAGACCTGCGCGGGCAGTGAGGGCGGTTTAACCGCCCAGGGTTTGCGCCTGGCGGGTGAGGCTGGCTAGCAACCCCGCTTGCACCGCTTGCTGTTCGACGGTCAATGCATCCATGGCGTTGTTGAACTGCCCCTCGTTGAGTGGCACCCGGTGAAGGTTGCCTTGCTCGTCCACGGGCGACGCTGGCAGGACATCGATCAACGCACGTATTACCGATCTGTCCAGGCGGGTAACGGCTTCGTGTGTTTCATTCACGCAGTAGAAGAGATAGTCGTGGCCCTGTCGCCAGAAGTCGGTGAGCAGCGTGAACTGCGCGGCATACTCGCGTTCCAGGTAGCTTACCCACCCCGGCTGCTCGAGAAGCCATTGCAGCCGGGCATCGGGGTCGGCGTCGAGGGCGAGCACGGCGGCCTCGACCCTGTCGATGATGACCTGGTTAACGTTGGCAGTAGCGCGGTAGCGCATGCCGTGGCTGGGCTCTGGGAAGCTCAGCGGCTCAGCCAGGGATTGGCGCAAGGCCAGGCGAAGCTCGATATCGTCCACTGCGCCGCCGATCAGTTCGACATCGGGATAAGCAGCGGGGTCATCGAGTTCATCGTGAGGTGGTAGGGCTTCGTCGAGCACGCCGTTCTGCAGGGCTCGCTTGCGCATCAACCTTTGGACACTGATGCGGTCGGCCATTTGATTGACCTGATCGCGCCGGTACAGCTTGCGATACAGCGCCAGCAACTCGCCAGGGCGAGTACCGGCGCCGCCCGCCGCCTCGTAAGCCAGCACTTCGATCTCCAGGGCACTGAAGGCGTCGGCCCCGGCATCCCCGCAGGTGGGCGGGAAGTCTTGGGCCACCGTGTTCAGGCGTTGGCGCAGCGCACTGTCCCCAGCCGCTTTTTCCAGCAAGGCCCAAACACGGTTGCGCAGGCTCTGCGCATCGCGCTGTGCTTCAGCGGATTGGCTCAGGCGTTCCAAGACCCCTTGCAGGGCGTTGTTCTCCCCCGGCTCGAACAGGTCGCGCCACAGCTTCTCCTCGGCATCGCTCGCCGGGTTGCGCCAGAGCGCTTGCCACTCGGCCATCGCCCCTGCGCGCTCAAAGACGTTGACGCCACTGTCGCCCAGGCGTGTACGTGTTTCGGCCTCCAGGTCGTTGTAGTTGAACAGCCAGTGGCGCTCGGGCAAGCGCGCCGAGACATCACGGGCAAACGGTGTACGTAGTACCCCAGGCAGGTCGGGCACGTTGCGGATGCGATTGTAAGACAGGTTAAGGTGGCGCAGCCGGTACTGTGGCTGGCTCATCAGTATGGTCAGGCCTTCGGGCCATTGCTGCAAGTCGCAGCGGTGCAGGTTGAGGTGGCTGAGGCGGGCCATGAAGCGCAGGTCGGGGGCCACTTGAAGCGGGTTGGAATCCAGGTGCAAGACGATTGGGTGGACCATGTCCTGGAAGCGTGCGGCAAGCCTTTCATCCAAAGTGATGTGATTGTCCCCCAGGCCCAGCGCACCCAAGCGCAGGCGGGTCAGAAACTGCAAACTGGCGTCATCCAGTTCCAGAAAATTACTGCGCAAATTGAGTATGCGCAGGCCCGGCATCGCGCCAATGGCTTGCCGACCCGCAGGGGTGAGGGCCCTTAGAGCATTGCCGGTCAGGTTCAGATCGCGCAGCCTGGGGGCAGCCCTCAGCGCCTCGAACAGTGCCTCGACATTCATGTTCGGATTGCGGTTCACGTCCAATGCGTGCAAGTGAGGGAAGTTGGCCAGGAAAGCGCCTTCCAGGCGCTCCAGTTGCAAGCCGTCGAGCCGTAATTCATGGATATGCGGCATGGTGGCAGTGATGGTTGGCAACTCGCGCAAGTGAATACGCTCCAGCCATAACAGGTTGCGTTGTTCGCCGCCTTCGCGGCGGCAGGCGCTCATCAGGCGCTCAGCACACTGCTGGCGGCTTCGACGGTCTTCCAGGTCCTGCGCGGTATCGATCCAGCGACCCAGATCACGGTCTAGGGTACGCTGCTCGGCTTCCAGGCGGTTGATCGCTGTGCCCAGGTCACTTACTTCTTCCAGTTCGGTTTGCAACGCGCTGATTTGCGCATTGTCGAGCTCTGGGTAGAGCGCTCGCAAACGGCGCGCTGCCGCCCCCGTCTGACCACGGCCACTGAGCGGGTAACCGAGCCTGCCACTTGCCAGGCGTAGAGGCGAGCGGAACCCCGGCTTGATCGGTTGCTGGCCCAACAGGACGGCACAGTGCTGCCGATCGGCAAGCGCGATCTCGAGCAGTTCGGCGGCTGTGGCCTCTGGGTGTTCGGCCTGCAAGGCCTGCTGCAATCGTTCAGTGTCAGTATTGGCCAGGCTGTGCCGAAACAGGCCGATGACGGCCCGGTCCAGCCTGGCGCGGGCTTGCAATAGGCGCGCCTCTTCGCCGATGCGCAGGGGCAATCGGCCTGCGGCCAGGCGCTGACGTTCAGTGCTGTTGGCATGGTCGAGAATTTCGTCGAGGGCGCTGTCCGGCAGCCCTGGGAACTGGCGGGCAAGGGCCTGCGCTGCGGGGCGCTGCGGTTCACGATGGCCTTGCTGCAAACTGTCAAATATCGCCTTGCGGCGGTTGGTCAGATGCTCAGCGAGCGTGTCGTTCAGTACCGAGGCACGTTGTGCGTGTGGGGTATCACCTAGCATCAATTGCACCGTGGGCTCATCCATCTGCGCCAACACGGTCTGGCTCAGTGCGCCACTGTCGAGGTCGGCGCGGGTGATCTCGATCTCTGTCTGCCCTGGTACGGCGGGCGGACCATAGCGCACTGCCTTGCCCCACGGCTCTGGGCCTTCGAAGACTTTGAGTACGTGATCCTGCGGCCACTTCGGCAGGTTGAGCAGTTCGGGCAGGGCATAGTTTTTGTGGGCCGCGAGCGGCAGGCCGTGCCGTACGTGCTCAATGAGGGTGCCCACTTCGTTGTCCAGTTGCAGGCGCAGCAGCGTGTCGGCCAGCAATGCCGGGGGGCGTAAGCCAGCAGCATGGGCACGGCGCAGGCTGGCCGTGTCGGTGCCGGTGCTGCGCAGGGCTGTGAGCAATTGCGCATCGTCCAGCCCCTGGCTGCGATGGCCGAGACGGCGTAGCAGCTGTATGTCGTCCCACTCGTGAGCATGTTCATGGGCCAGCTGCCAGCGGCCGTCACCGATTGGCCGCACGTGCGGCGCATAAGCCTGAGGGGAGTCGGGGTGACGCACGCGCCAGTGCTGTTCAGGGTCCTGGAACACTTCGTACAGGTTGCCTTCCAGCGCCATGTAAGTCTTGCCCTGGTGTTGATGAAGCCCGAGCGCATCGGGCTTTGCACCTTCAGCAAGCGCCACATTGCTGGCATACGGCGCCATGTCCGGGTGCCACAGCAGTTCACGGTCTTCCTGCCACACCGCCTTCAACGCATCGACGAAACCGGATGCCTGGATAACCTTGGCGCCAGCGGCGAACCCGGCGATCACTGCGGCATTGATGGCCAACGATTGCACCTGCTGCAGCGCCTGCGCGGTGTCGCCTTCCTCCCAGGCTTCGAATCCGGTGAACACCGAACTCATCAGGTCATAGGCAAATACCCCGAGCATAGCGGTGTTCAGGCCCGGCACGAAGAACGCGGCGACATTGAGTACGTTCATGCCCATTTCAAACCAGTGTTGCAGGCGCGCGTTGCGCGCTTTGGCGTCAACCTCGGCGGTGGGCACAGCGATGGTTTTGGCGTCGGCCTTCATGCGTGCCAGGTGTGCTCTGTACAACGTCGGCCAGGGCGCATTGCCCAAAGGCGAAGGGGTAACGTGCAAAAGCGGATTGCTACGCAGCGTGCGGTTGCCGCTCGCATCCACCTCGAACAGCGCGTGCTCCAGTTTGGCCGATAGTTCCACTTGGCGATCTTTGTAGGCGAACTGCAGCAATGCACGACGGAATTCGCTGCGCTGCAGTCGGTGCCGCAGGTGCTGCCCGACCGCCTGAACCGAGACGAACTCGCGCACCGGGTGCTCACTGTCGTCCGGGATGTAGAGGATACAAGGGTTGCTCTGGTGCGGCGCATCAGGCCCGATAAGCAGGATTTCGTGCAGAGGGATATCGAACAGGCTGAAACGCCAGCACTGCAGATTGTGTTCACCATAGGCCGGGGCGCTGACATTGCTGCACAGTTGCATCAGTGCGGTTCGCCCGCGTTCGCTCAGCAAGCCCTTGAGCCAGGCAACTTGCGCCTGCACCCGCAAGGACTCGCGGCTCGCCTGAATCGACAGGCGCTCGACCTCCAGCCGGTTCGCGCCTTCATGGGTAGCCTGCAGGTGGCCCTGATACTGTTGGCCCAGGTCCAGCGCCCGGCACTGCTCAACGAAACTGGCCATGTTCAGGCCCAGCAAGGGTGAATCATCGCCTGCGGCGCGGGTCAGCCGGCTATAGGCACCGACTTCCGTGAGGCCTTCGAAGTTGTGCAGGGCGGCTTCCAGCAAGCTGCGCGGTTGCGGCGCGCCGACGGGGCGGGTTGCGAGCACGTCTACCGGCTGGTCCGGCACCAACGGGTATTGGGGGTCGGGTACGCCGACCCATGGGTTGATGATGGGCTCGAAGGGCTGGAACACGTACTGGGCCTGGTCCACGGCCATGTTCAGGCCTAGGCGATCAGTCAGCAGCGGTCGGCAGAATTCGATGATGCCTTTGAAGCCGGGCAGTGCCTGACGGAGCTGGGCGAGGCAAGTGTCGCGTGCCTCGACAAGCAGTCGAAGTTGCAGGCGTTGCTCGGGTTCGGCGCTGGCGTACCAGCTGTAAGGCGTGCCATCGGCCGCCAGGTAATCCTTGCGTACCCGCTGCACGACGCGTTCGGCATGGCCGGGGTGCAGGGCTTTGCTCCATAGCGGCAGCGTGCGCGTGATCTGCGCGTGATGTAAGGGTGGGGTGCTTGTCATGGTACCGACCTCTTGAGCAGGGAGGCGGTAGTCGACACTCATCCGGGTGCCGAGTGGCGGTAGATAATTGCCGGCAGCAGTCGGTCTCGCGCATGTACGGGTCGGTGAGGGGCCAACAGTGCAGGTGCATCTGCGAGAGGGTGGGGTAGGCCATGGCGGCCGGTTTGCAGCCAAGGGGAGCTTCTATGCGTTCGCTGTGCGGTCCCAAGGATCATTTGCTTGACCTCGACGGTATTGAAATAGCGGTACGCACCTGGGGGCCGGAAGACGGTATCCCGGTGCTGGCCTTGCATGGGTGGCTGGATAACGCCGCCTCGTTCGATCGGCTCGGGCCGTTGCTCGACGGCTGTTTCGTGGTGGCGCCAGACTTGGTCGGCCATGGCCGCTCCAGCCATCGGCGCCACGACAGCGGCTATTACCTCTGGGAGCATGCCGAGGATATGCTGGCGGTGGTCGACAGCCTGGGTCTGGCGCACTTCCATGTGCTGGCCCACGGCATGGGCAGCGGCATCGCCTCGTTGCTCGCCGCCCTGTCCAGCGGCATTTCCAGCATGACCTTCCTCGATGGCATGGGCGCGCCGTTCACGGTCGCGGAGGATGACCGCGTGCAGCATCTGGCGCGCTCCTACCGGCTCAAGCGGATGGTCCAGCGCAGCCAGCTACAGGGGTTCGGCGAACCCGACGCGAGCCGCTTCGACACGATTGAAGCGGCCTTGCAGCAGCGCCGCCAGCGCCTGGACGGCGAGCTGTCGGAGGACGCTGCGCGGTTGCTGGCCCGTCGTGACCTGCTGCAGGTTGGCGACGGCTATTGTTGGCGCCACGATCCACGCTTGGTGCTGCCCGAACCCATGCCGTTGACCGAGCGAGAGGCCTGTGACCTGCTCAGCCAGATCCAATGCCCGCTGTACCTGATGTTCGGCCGACAAGGGGCCTTTAGCGGCAACGCGTACGCCCAGCGTGAAACGGCCTTGCCTGGCCATGCGCGGGTTTCGTGGCACCCTGGCGGGCATCACTTCCACCTTGAGGCACCGGACCGGGCTTTGGTCGATCAGTTGCTGCGGCTGCTGGCACGTCATGAAGGTGGCCAGTTACAGCGCTTGGTCAATGAGTAGCGAGCACGCCGAATAGTGGGCTATGGTGGCGTCTGACCCTCGCGCACACGCCACAAGGAGTCCCCGGCATGCGACCGTTTGCCATCAAGCACATCGACCACCTCGTCCTGCGGGTCAGCGACCTGCCGCGCAGCCTCGCCTTCTATGTGGACGTGCTGGGCTGCACGGTCAGCAAGGTGCGTAAAGACCTGGGCATGGTCCACCTGGCGACGGGCACTGCCATGATCGACCTGGTCGCGTTGGACGGTGTGCTGGGGCAGCCGGGTGGCGCCGCGCCGGGCGCAGAGGGGCGTAACCTGCATCATTTGTGCCTGCGTATCGAGCCCTTCGATGAGCCGGCTTTGACCGCTTACCTGCGCGCTGCGGGTGTAACGGTGGAGCCTGCCGAGAAACGCTACGGCGCTGAGGGCGAAGGGCCGTCGTTGTACTGCTTCGACCCCGATGGCAACCAGGTCGAGCTCAAAGGGCCGGTGCCGGAGGCGTCATGACGGGTTTGCAGACGCACGAGCACTGGATCGCCACGGCCCAAGGCATGCTGTTCGCCCACGAGTGGTCGCCGTCGCAGGCGCAGGGTGCCCCCATCATTCTGTTGCACGATTCGCTGGGGTGTGTGGCCTTGTGGCGAGACTTCCCTGCGCAACTGGCGCGCAGCACCGGGCACCCGGTAATCGCCTATGACCGCCTCGGTTTCGGTCGCTCCGACGCGCATCCCACCCGGTTGCGCCTGGGCTTTGTCGAGGCCGAAGCGCGCCAGGGCTTTGCGGCGGTGCGCGAACACTTGCATATCAATGCCTTCATTGTCTTCGGCCACAGCGTGGGCGGGGGCATGGCGGTGGGGTGTGCGGCAGCGTTCGCGGACCATTGCCAGGGGCTGATCACGGAGTCTGCCCAGGCCTTTGTCGAAGCACGGACGCTGGAGGGTATTCGTGCGGCGGATCTGCAGTTTGCAGAGCCCGGGCAGTTGCAGCGGCTGCGCCGTTATCATGGCGACAAGGCCGAATGGGTATTGCGTGCGTGGGTGGATAACTGGCTGAGTGAAGACTTCGCCGAGTGGAGCCTGGATGCGCTGTTGCCGCAGGTACATTGCCCCTTGCTGAGCCTGCACGGTGATAACGATGAGTTCGGCTCCCAGGCTCACCCCGAGCGCCTTGTCGCGCTTACTTCAGGCCCCGGCGTGTTGCGGCTGATACCGGGCTGTGGGCATGTGCCGCACCGGGAACAGGCCGATGGGGTGTTGGCGGAGGTTGGGCGTTTTCTGCGGTAAATTGTTCGAGTTTCGGGGGCAGTCCACCCTGTGGCCGCTCGCCATCAAGGCGAGTGGATATCCCGGCAAAGCCGATTATGCTTCAGATACCTTGCTGCGATTCGAGGCGGCCTGCCTCGTCGTGCTTCGCGCAACCAATGCAAGCCCTAGGGCCTGGGTGCGACGGTGAAATGGGTGTGAGGTACTCCGGCCTGCGATAACGACAAGACGGAGGCAACCCATGGCGGTTCTCGACAGCGCATCCACGGGCAGTAGCGCGCCCCAACGCGGTATCACCCGGGAGGAGCGCAAGGTCATCTTCGCATCATCCCTGGGCACGGTGTTCGAATGGTACGACTTTTACCTGTACGGCTCACTGGCCGCGATCATCGCCAAGCACTTCTTTGCCGGCGTCAATGAAACCACCTCGTTCATCTTCGCCCTCTTAGCGTTTGCCGCAGGCTTTGCCGTGCGGCCGTTCGGGGCCATTGTGTTTGGCCGCCTCGGTGACTTGATCGGGCGCAAGCACACCTTCCTGATCACCATCGTCATCATGGGCCTGTCCACCGCGCTGGTCGGGTTGTTGCCCAGCTATGCGTCGATTGGCGTGGCGGCGCCGGTCATCCTGATCAGCCTGCGCCTGTTGCAGGGCCTGGCACTGGGCGGTGAATACGGCGGCGCGGCGACCTACGTGGCCGAACATGCACCCAAGGGCCGGCGTGGCTTCTTTACTGCCTGGATCCAGACCACCGCGACGCTGGGGCTGTTCCTGTCGCTGCTGGTGATCATGGCCTGCCGCACGGCCATGGGCACCGAGGCGTTCGAGGCATGGGGCTGGCGCATTCCGTTCTTGCTGTCGATCCTGCTGTTGGCCATTTCGGTGTACATCCGCATGCAGCTCAACGAGTCGCCGGTGTTCTTGAAGATGAAGGCCGAGGGCAAGGCGTCCAAGGCGCCGTTGACCGAGTCGTTCGCCCGTTGGGAAAACCTCAAGGTGGTGATCATGTCGCTGCTTGGCGGCACCGCCGGCCAGGCGGTGGTGTGGTACACCGGGCAGTTCTATGCGCTGTTCTTCCTGTTGCAGACGCTCAAAATCGACCCGCAGACTGCCAACTTGCTCATCGCAGGTTCGCTACTGATCGGCACGCCGTTCTTCATCATCTTTGGCAGCCTGTCGGACCGCATCGGCCGCAAGAAGATCATCATGGCCGGTTGCATCATCGCTGCGCTGACCTACTTCCCGATCTTCAAGGCGCTGACCGAGTACGGCAACCCGGACGTGTTCGTCGCCCAGGAGCAGAACCCGGTCGTGGTGGTAGCTGACCCTGGCCAGTGCGCGTTCCAGTTCGACCCGGTGGGCAAGGCCAAATTCACCAGCTCCTGCGACATCGCCAAGAGCCTGCTGGCCAAGCGGGCGATCCCGTATTCGAACGAGAAGGCCGAGCCTGGTAGCGTGGCGCAGATCCGGATTGGCGAGCGGGTGATCCCAAGCTTTGATGGCCGCAGCCTGGCCGCCGCCGACCTCAAGACGCAGAGCGATGCCTTTACCGCCACCCTCGTCGGGGCGCTGAAGGAGGCGGGTTACCCCGAGAAGGCCGACCCGGCGAAGATTCACTACCCGATGGTGCTGTTGCTGCTGACCATCCTGGTGATCTACGTGACCATGGTCTACGGGCCGATTGCGGCCTGGCTGGTCGAGCTGTTCCCGGCGCGCATCCGCTATACCTCGATGTCGTTGCCGTACCACATCGGCAACGGCTGGTTCGGCGGCTTCCTGCCGACCGTGGCGTTTGCCATGGTGGCGGCGACCGGGGATATCTACTACGGCTTGTGGTACCCGATCGTGATTGCGCTGATGACGGCGGTGCTGGGGATCTTCTTCATGCCAGAGACCAAGGACCGCGATATCAGCCACACCTGAGTCAGGCCATGAAACCCGTGTAGGAGCAGCCTTGTGCTGCGAAGAGGCCGGTGATAACAACGAAGATCTTCGCTGCTATCCCCGGCCTCTTCGCAGCACAAGGCTGCTCCTACCGAAGCGTGAATGGCCCGCCTCAGTCAAAATACCCTCGCAGGGTAAAGATGTACCCGGTATCCACCCCGGTGGCTTCCCCGAAGTGCTGGGGATCTTGCCGCGATATCAGCCACACCTGAGTCAGGCTATGGCACCCGTGTAGGAGCAGCCTTGTGCTGCGAAGAGGCCGGTGACAGCAGCGAAGATCTCCGTTGCTATCCCTCTTCGCAGCACAAGGCTGCTCCTACCGAAGCGTGCATGGCCCGCCTCAGTCAAAATACCCTCGCAGGGTAAAGGCGTACCCGGTATCCACCCCGGTGGCTTCCCCGCGGCTCCAGCGCTTCTTCAAAACGAACTCGAACGCCGGCTCGTACAACCCATCCCGCACCACCGCACCGCCGAGCACCTCCACGTCATACCAGCCGTTGTCCAGCTCGATGATCGGCCGCCCAGGCGCCTGGTAGCGTGCCAGCAGATCGCCGAGGGCCTTGTTGGTGAAGTGCTGCAGGATGCGCCAGGTGTACAGCATCAACGCGCGGTGCTCAACGCGCAGTACGTAGCCGGCACGCTGATGCTTCAGGCGGCTACCCGGCTCACGCAGGGCAGGGGTGTGACCATCGAGGGTGAAGATGATCCGATAGGGCAGGTTATCGATGCCGGCAATGGGCAGCACCACACCTTCGCGCACCGCCTTGTCACCGCTGTCGTCATGGGTGAATGCGTGGGCCAAGTCGTCCGCCAAGTCGTTGTCTTGCTTAAACCGCTCAAGCAACTGAATGTCGCCGACCAGGAAGTAATCGATCAGGTCGTTGAGGACCTCACTGAATTCGTGGCGCATTTGTTTTCCTTGTTGGCTGCGCAAGTAAGCAAAGGCAACTATAGCGGACGGCTGGCCACGGGTGCCCGCCAGGCGGGGGTGGCCGTTAGTGTTTCTGGGCGATCTGGATCAAGTTGCCACAGGTGTCGTCGAACACAGCCACGGTGACCGGGCCTGCGGCCGTTGGCGGTTGGGTGAACTGCACACCGGCCGCGCACAGACGGGTGTATTCAGCCTGGATGTCGCGCACGCCGAACGAGGTTACAGGGATGCCGTCCTGCTTGAGCGCAGCCTTGTACACCTTGGCGGCAGGGTGGGCATCAGGCTCCAGCAGCAGCTCGACGCCGTTTGGCTCGTGGGGTGAGGTCAGGGTAAGCCAGCGGTGCCGGCCCAGGGGGATGTCATGTTTGGGCATGAAGCCGAGCACGTAGTGATAGAAAGCCAAGGCCTTGGCCTGGTCGTCGACAAGAATACTGGTGACAACGATCTTCATAGGCGCACACCGTTTTTTGGGACTTGTCCACTTTCAGTAAAGACCTTTTGGGCAGCGCCGGGGTTCATTTCAGTGTGCAGGGGCATTTCCCGGTGGGTATGGGCGCGAGCAGGTTGTAGCTTGAATAGGCAATTCACATAAACCGGAGAAATGACCATGCAAGATGAACCGAAGAACGAATCGCCATCCCTTGATCACCTTGAGCACGTGGAGGAAGTGGTAACTCAGAAAACCGTATCGTGGCGTACCCGAGGTGCAGCCCCTGTAGTCGGCATGCCTTGTGCGCCAGGCTACAAGCACGTCGGTGACGAGTGCGTGTTAGAGAACATTCCCTTTGAGTGAGCCGCGTAACGGGGGGCGCATGGCGCCCCTCACTAAAAAACATGCTCAAGCCATAGGTAAATCCTTCATCACCCAATCCCCCGCCAGCCAGGCGCCACGTTAAAGTGACAGGCAAAATACCAGCGCGCCCAGGCGGCGCCGGAGAGGTGCCTGTGGCTTCCTATACCTTGCGACAACTCAAGTATTTCGTCACCACCGTGGAGGCTGGCAGTGTCGCCGAGGCCTCGCGCCAGCTCTACATCGCCCAGCCTTCGATCTCCACGGCCATCAAAAGCCTGGAGGAAAGCTTCGGCGTACAACTGTTCATCCGCCACCACGCCCAAGGTGTGTCGCTGACACCCAGCGGCAAGCGCTTCTACGCCAAGACCAAATCGCTGCTACAGATGGCCCACGAGTTCGAGCAGAACGCCCTAGCCGATAACGACACCGTTGCCGGGCAAATCGATATCGGCTGTTTCGAGACGGTGGCGCCGCTGTACTTGCCACGCCTGATCGCCGGCTTTCGCGAACGCTACCCCGGCGTCGACATTCGGTTGCGCGATGGCGAGCAGCAGGACCTGATTCAGGGCCTGACCGCCGGCACCTTCGACCTGGCGTTTCTCTACGACCACGACCTGGACGGCACCATCGAGGCCGAGCCGCTGATGCCGCCGCAAAAACCCTATGTGCTGTTGCCCGAAAAGCACCGGTTTGCTGGGCAAAGCCAGGTCTCGCTGCGCGATCTCTGCCCCGAGCCGATGATTCTGCTGGACGTGGCGCCCAGCCGGACCTACTTCGTCAGCCTGTTCAACGAAATGGGCCTGACCCCGAACATCGTCTTCAGCTCGCCGTCGATCGAGATGGTGCGCGGGATGGTGGGGCAGGGGTTCGGCTTTTCGCTGTTGGTGACCCGCCCACATTCAGAATGCACCTACGATGGGCAGCGCTTGGCGATGGTCGATATCGCCGAACCTGTGGCGCTGTCGGGGCTGGCGGCAGCCCGCTTGAAGCGGGTTCAGTTGACCAAGCCGGCACAACTGTTCGTCGAGTTTTGCCGGGAAGAACTGGCCAAGTTCTAATGCCTGTCGTCGGCCTGACCTTGGTGCATCAAACGTTCAAGGGTTGACCTGGTACCCACGCCCTTGCAGGCAACCGCTGTACGCGCTGGCATGGGCCGAGCTCTGCGCTTCGCCCTGGGTACGCCGGTCCTGGCGGCGATCCTGGCGCTGGCGCATGCCACCCACTGCCGCACCGGCAGCGGCGGTTTCACCGGCGCGATTTTGCCGGTATTGCTGCTTGGCATCGTCGCTGGCCCGGTCGTATAGCTCTTCATGCTGATTGCCGCGGACCTGCGCACCCACGGCACCTGCAGCTGCGCCAGCTGCTGCGCCGCGTACCCGGCCACCAACGTGGGCATCGCTGGATGTCGAGGCGCTGTTTGCGGCATTGGTGGCGACGGTATTGCAATCATTGATGTCCAATTGCATCTGCTGGCTGCTCTGGCCTTTCAGCGGTACCACTGACTGCGCCTGGGCGGCAGGTGCTGTGCACAGCAGCACCAGCAGGTAACTCCATGTGAGCGAACGCATGGCACACCTCCTGTGGGCGTGAACCCCCTCTCACAGGATAGTCCGCCTGCGCGGTTTTTCAGCAGGGGTTGCGCAGCCCCTTGAGCATCAGTTCCATGGCGTCCAGGGCCTGCTCCAGCCTTTGGCCTTGGCCCTCTTCTTCGGCAATCCAGAATGCCGTTTCTGCCAGGCCCCCGCAGATCAGCGACGCCAACGCCTGTGGATTGGCCTGGGCGACCACGCCCTGCGCCATCAACTGCTCCAGCATGCTGCGCAGCGACGCGACGCAGTGCAGCTGCGCTTGCGGGGTAGGGGCACCCAATACGGCACGCCCATCACGCAACACGATGCGCTGAATCTCCGGCTCGCGGGCCATTTCCAGGTAGGCGCGGCAGCGGTTGCGAAAGCCCTCCCAGGGGTCGCTGGCCGTGTCGGAAATCGCGTGCAGCCGCGCGTCCATTTCTGCGTCGATTTGCGCGATAACGGCGGCCAAAAGGCCCTTCTTGTCGCCGAAATGATGATAAAGGGCACCACGGGTGAGGTTGGCCTGGGCCGTCAGGTCGTCCATCGATGTCTCACCATAACCACGTTCGCTGAAAACCTGGCGAGCGGTCTCCAGCAGGGTGGCGCGGGTCTGTTCCATGTCGGCGCGGGTACGTCTGACCATTGGGGCTCCTGGAAACGCGGCTTTACATTCAGTGCGTATGATAATAGGGTTTTAATCATACGGTTTGTATGTAAGCCGCTTTTTTTCGATACGGAGAGTCGATCATGCTCAACCCTTACCGCCAGCTGTTCCAGGCAAAAGGCACGGCCGGCTTCGCCTTGGCAGGCCTGGTGGCACGTTTGCCTTTGCCAATGACGGGCATCGGCATCATCACCCTGCTCTCGCAGCTACGCGGTAGCTATGCCCTGGCGGGGGCCGTGGCGGCGACGTTTGTGTTGACCTATGCGCTGATGTCACCGCAGGTGTCCCGCTTGGTCGACCGGCACGGGCAGCGCCGTGTGCTGCCCGCCGCTGCAGGCTTGTGTGTGGTGGGCCTGTTGGTGCTGCTGGCTTGTACCTGGTGGCAAGCGCCCGATTGGGGGCTGTTCGTCGGGGCCGCGTTGGCGGGCTTCATGCCCAGCATGTCGGCGATGGTGCGTGCGCGCTGGACGGCGCTGTACCGGGGCACGCCGCAGTTGCAGGTGGCGTATTCCCTGGAGACGGTGCTCGACGAGGTCACCTTTATTGCTGGCCCGCCAGTGTCGGTGGGGCTCTGCGTGGGCGTGCTGCCCCAGGCCGGGCCATTGGTCGCGGCGCTGCTGTTGGCGATCGGGGTGTTCGCCCTGGTCGCTCAAACCGGCAGCGAACCGCCCGTGGATGCAGACGCGGGTGCATCGAAAGGCCAGGGCTCGGTGTTGCAGCACTGGGATGTTCGGCTGCTGGCGTTGCTGATGGTGGCCATGGGCGTAATCGTCGGCAGCGTCGACATCGTCAGCGTGGCCTTTGCCGAACAGGCCGGCATGCCGGCAGCGGCCAGCGTGGTATTGGCGTGCTATGCCGTCGGTTCCTGCGCTGCTGGCCTGGTATTCGGGGCCTTGAAATTGCCAACGCCCTTGCACCGGCTGCTGTTGCTGGGCGGCCTGGCGACAGCAGTAACGACCTTGCCGTTGCTGCTGGCTGACAGCGTCTTCGGGCTAGCTGCCGCCGTCTTGCTGGCGGGCCTGTTCTTTGCGCCGACGCTGATCGTGGCGATGTCGCTGGTGGAGCGCCGTGTGCCCGCACAGCAGCTGACCGAGGGCATGACCTGGCTGCTGGCGGGGTTGAATGTCGGTGTCGCGCTGGGGGCGGTGGCGTCCGGGCAGGTGGTCGACCTGGTGGGCGCCAAGGCGGGTTATCAAGTCGCGGTAGTCGCGGGGGTGGCGGTCGCGTTGGTGGCGCTTTACAGCTATCGACGGCTGGGCACAGCGACGGGTGCAGCCTTGTCAGGCGCTTGAGCCCGGCGCAGTGGCACCTCGCGCAGCAACCACGACAAGGCGAATGCCACACTGGTAATCAGGCAGGCCATCAGGAACACCTCGTGCATGGCGGCGGAAAACGCTTCCAGGTAGGCCTGTTGCAAGGCGGCCGGCAATGCATGCACCGCGGTGGGTGACAGGCTGGCCGCTGCCCCAGCCTGGGTAGCGAAGTCGCCGCTCAGTTGCCCCAGCAACGCATGGGAAAACAATGCGCCGAACAGCGACACGCCGATGGAGCCGCCAATCGAGCGGAACAGCGTGGCGCCAGACGTTGCCACGCCCATGTGGCGAGGCTCGACACTGTTCTGCACGGCCAGGATCAGCACCTGCATGACCATGCCCAGCCCGGCACCCAGCAGGCCCATGTAGACGTTCATCAACGCCATGGGGGTGTGCAGGTCGAGCCGGCTGAGCAGGCCCAGGGCAATCACCTGAAGCAGGGTGCCGACGATCGGGAAGATCCGGTAGCGGCCCCAGCGACTGATCAACCGCCCGGTAATCGCCGACACCACCAGCAGGCCGCCCATCAAAGGCAGCATCTGCAAGCCGGCACTGGTCGGCGTGGCGTTTTTCACCACCTGCATGTACAGCGGCAGGAAGGTCACCGCACCGAACAGCGACACCCCGACGATAAAGCCGATCAGGCCGGCGAGCACGAAGGTGCGATGGCGAAACAGGTGCAGCGGCATGATCGGTTCGGCGGCGCGACGTTGTTCGAAAACGAAGCCGACCAGGCCGATCAGGGCGAACAACGCCAGGCACAGCACATCGAGCGAAGCCCACGGCAGCAGGCTGCCGCCCAGGCTGGTGATGAGCACCACGGCCGCCAGGGCGACGGTCAGAAAAAACGCACCGATGTAGTCGACCACGTGTTTGACCCGGGCCACGTGTGGCCGGAACACGCCGCCGATCACCAGCAGCGCGAGCAGGCCCAGCGGCAGATTGATGTAGAAGATCCAGTGCCAGGACAGGTGCTCCACCAAAAAACCGCCGATCAGCGGGCCTACCACCGTCGCCAGGCCGAACACGCCCCCGAACAAGCCTTGGTAACGGCCGCGTTCGGCTGGCGCGATGACATCGCCGATCGCGGCCATCGCCACCACCATCAGCCCGCCGCCGCCCAAGCCTTGCAGGGCCCGGAAGGCGATCAGCTGGGCCATGTCTTGCGCCGCACCGCACAGCCCCGATCCCAGCAGGAACAGCACGATGGCAATCTGCAATACCCGCTTGCGGCCATACAGGTCACCGAACTTGCCGTACAACGGCACCACCACCGTGGACGCCAGCAGGTAGGCGGTCACGACCCAGGACAGCCAGCGCAGCCCGCCGAGGTCGCTGACGATGGTCGGCAGCGCGGTCGAGACGATGGTCTGGTCGAGGGCCGCGAGGAACATCACCAGCATCAGTGCGGCCAGCAGCAGCGGAATAGACGTGTGCGTATCCGCTGCGGCCTGCGCGGTGAGGGAGGTGTTATCGGCTGTCGAGTGCATGGGGCTGACCTGAACTGAGTGAGGCGTTCGTGGGGGCCGCGGTCCGTGCGTGATCAGTTGAAGCCCGCCTGGGCATACTGGCGGCCAACTTCCTGCAGGCCTGCCAGGGCGAAGCTGTACAGTTGGGCAGCCACTGCATCGCCGGGCATTTGAAGAATCTCGTGCAGCGCCCCGGAGCCACCGCGCGGGCCGATCAGCAGCATGGCCCAGGGCGCGGTGACGCAGAGGATGCAGCGGGTGAGGGCAGGGGCCTCCACGGGGATGGCGGTGATTTCGCTGAACAGCCCCTTCAACAGCGCCAGCTTCAGCGGCGCTGCGGCCTGCAGGTGAGCCTGGCCGTGGGGGCTGGGGGCGAGGATTTCGGCGGCCAGCACACGCAGGTGCCAATTGTCCTGGGCCTGGGAGGCCTTGCGAACCACCAGTTCTACCAATACCCGCAGTTTTTCTGCAGCCGGCTGTGTGCCCTGGGTGATCCGCTGCAAGTCGCTGATATCCAGAAAGCGCTGGCGCGCCTCGTCGAGCACGGCCAGGTACAGGCCATTGCGGCTGCCAAAGTGGTAGTTGATCGACGCCAGGTCGACCTCTGCCTTGGCGGCCACGGCCTTGTTGCTGGTTTCGGCATAACCGAGCGCGGCGAACAGTTCACCGGCGGATTCCAGGATCCGGGTACGGGTGACGGCACCGTCCTTGCGGGGTTCTCGGGGGGCTGCGGGCATGGCGGGCTCTGTGCTGTGGGGGTGTAGGCAGAGCTTGTAACAGGCTTAGTCTAAAATCAATTTAAATTTAATTTAAGCGCCGACCGGGCGCGGCGCAAGGCCGCTCCCGGTGGTTGTGAGGGGGTTATTTCACGTTGCTGGCCGTCTCCTGCACAGGCTCGGCCTTGTCCTGTGGCAGGTGGTCGAACTCGCGCAGGCCGTTGTTGCGGTAGGGGTCACCGATCCAGCGCGGCACAACCTCGAACTGCGGGTTGACGATGCTTTTGGCAGGCTCGTACAGGTCATAGCTGAGCCCGGCCAGATCGGACAGCGTGTGAATCAGGTGCGAACTGCTGTAGGCACGGTTGGTCGTGGCCTGCAGGTCGCGCGGGTGGGCCGCTTGCCAGCTGGGTGAGGTCCACAGCAGGAACGGGATGGTGTACATCGGCCGGGTTGGGGCGCCTTCGTTGCGCCCCAGGCGGTCGTGATCGCCCGAGCTGTAAACATCCTCACCGTGGTCGGAGAGGTACAGCAAGAAGCCGTTGGGGGTGGTGGCCGAGTAGCGCTTGATCAGGCTCGACACCACGTGGTCGTTGTAGCGCACTGCGTTGTCATAGAAGTTGTAGGTTTCCACCTCGCTGGGCGAGAGCTTGGCCGGCACGCCCTGGCGATCGCTGAAATGCTGGAAGGCATTCGGGTAGCGGTAGCGGTAATCCATGTGCGTACCCAGCAGATGGATGATGATGAACTTGTTCGGTGCAGGGTCTTGCAAGGCTTTCTCGAACGGGTCCAGCACCACTTCGTCATACTGGCTGGCGTTCTGGTTGCGCTGGTTGTTCAGGTAGACCGGCACGTCCGTTTGCTGGGAGAAGGTGGTCAGCATGGTGTTGCGCTTGGTCATGGTCTGCTGGTTGGTGATCCAGAAGGTCTTGTAGCCTGCCTGTTTCATCAAGTTGATCAGCGACGGGTCGGTGAGGAAGCGGTCCGGGTGCTGTTCGTCACCAAAGGTCAGGATCTGCTGCATCACTTCGATGGTGTAGGGGCGTGGCGACACGACGTTGCTGAACACCGTCAGGCCCTTGTCGCTGGCGGCCAGCGCATCGAGGTTGGGCGTGGTATCGCGCGGGTAGCCGTACAGGTGCATGTGCTCGCGGGTGGTCGATTCGCCCAGCACCAGGACCAACGTGCGCGGCGCGTCACCGCTGCTGTTGCGCAGGTTCTGCAAGGGCGGCAGCGCAGCGTTCTGCGCCAACAGTTCCTGCATGTTGTTCAGCTGTTGGCGGTATTGCTTGTAGCCGACCAGCAACTGCCACGGCACGGCAGGTTCCATGCGCTGCTGAACCTTTTCGGCAGCGTCGGCAAAGTTGCGTTCCTGGGTGACCATCTGTTTGTAGAAGGGGTACACCAGGTTGGCCACCAGCAGCAGGACAACCACCGGAATGCGGCTGCGCAAGGGCAGCGTGACCGGGCGCACGCGCTTGTACAGCAGCACGGCCACCACGGTATACAGCAGCAGCGCCAGGCCCAGCCAGAGGCTGAAGTATTGGCTGAAATACTCGCCAGCCTCCGCGGTATTGGATTCGAACATCACGAAGATGACGCTTTGCGAGAACTCCTGGCGATAGATGCCGAAGTAGCTCAGGCCGACCAGCGAGGCGGCCCACAGCACCAGGCCGATGACTGCCGCGGTGGCGCGGGTAAAGCGCGGCAGCAGCAGTACAGGGGCCAGCCACAGGCTGCTGAGAAACAGCGCATCGCGAAATCCGGCAAAGCCGGTGGTGCCACTGAACAGCAGCAGCGCCTGGGTAACGCCGGAGAAATACCAGAAGAACAGCAGGAGCCAGCCCAGGCCGGCCCAGTCCACGCCTTTGCGCGTGGGGATTTTTTTAATAGCTGACACGTATGCCTCGTAGAACCTTGGCAGCCACCCAATGTGCGCGTGGCCGGAAAGGGCGTGACGCTAATCTGAAGGTTGTGAAAATAACGTCAAGGCGCAGCGCAATGAGACGGGATGCACGCCCGCCCGGGGCGTTTCAGGTGGCCTCGGGCAGGGTCGCGTTGGCTTTTTTCGGGGGGCGGATCGAGCCGATGTACACCGCCACAATGGTCAGTAACGCACCGCACACCTGGAGCGTCGAGTTGGCCTTGCCGAGGAAGGCGATGTCGATGAAGTAGGTGATCACCGGCTCCAGCAGCAGGATCAAGCCCGCCAAGCCCAGGCTGATCGCGCCAATCGAACGGTTGACCAACAGCCAGCCGACGAACTGCACCAGCACGCCATAGATCACCAGCATCAGCCAGGTCTGCCCATCGTTGATCACCAGGCTCTCACCGTTGGCCATGGCGTAGCCAAGCAAGACCAGCGCAGCCCACAGGCTCAGGTTGAGCATCTGCGCGATCTTGTCGCCACCGCCGTCGGGCAACTGGGTGTTGACCTTGAGGAAGTACACACAGACGGCATAGGCCAGCCCCGACAGTACCCCATAGATGACGCCCTTCATGCCCAGCGCACTGCTCATTTCTGGCATCAGCAACAGGTACAGCCCGATAAAGGCCAAGGTGATCGAGACGAGGAAGTTGGCCGAGGGCCGTTCCTTGAGCAGGTAAAAACCCAGGAAGGTCATGAAAAACACCTGGCAATTGGTCAGGATCGAACCGATGCCAGGGCCGACGATGTAGATGCTCTGGTGCCAGAGTGCCAGGTCGATGGCCAGAAACACGCCGGCAAGCCCGGTGTACAGCTGCGCCTTGAAGCCCTTGAGCATGACCGGCGTACGGCGCGCCTTGAGCAGCAGGAAGAACAGGATGGAGGCAAACAGCATCCGGTAGAAGCCCGCGCCGCCGGCGCCTATCTGGGCGAATGCGACAGTCAAGGCGGAAAGGCTGAGCATCAACCCGCCGAACGTCAGTTCGAGGATTGCGCGGTTGTTGTTGGTCGACATGAGGGTACCCGTTGATCTGTGCCTGTTTAAGGCGTGATAACGTAGCCAGCTACCGTCGGAACGTATTGTAAAAAACTGCACACGCGGTGGTTGAGCTTGGGAGTGGGGGACAGGGTGAACAAGGACTTCGCTGCGTTCCGGCGCATACCTGAAGGGGGGTGTGAACTGCTGACCGCGCGATACAGCCACCAGGCGTTCGGCCGCCACTCGCATGATCGCTATGCCGTGGGCGTTATCAGCGCCGGCATGGAGCGCATGTACTACCGCGGTCGCCATGACCTGGGCGGGCCGGGGAGTGTAGTTACCATCAGCCCCGGGGAGATCCACGATGGCGTGCCCGCCCATGAGCAGGGCTGGATGTACCGCATGCTGTATGTGGACCCGCACTGGCTCAATGGCACCTTGATGCCGAAGCAGGCCAGCGACTTCATCCACCTGTTCCGGGCTGCGTTCGCCAAGCGCCCGGCACTGGCCAGCACGTTTTTGCATCACCATCAAGCGCTCGAGGCGTCGCACTGTAGCCTGGAGCGAGAAAGCCTGTTACTGGAGTTGCTGCCCTTGCTGTTCGCGCCCAGCGGCGTGTGCGATGCAGCCACCGAGGCCATCGAAAAGCGGGCAGTGCAGCAGGTGCGGCACAAGCTCGAAGACGAATACCACCAGCACGTCTCGCTGGAGCACCTGGCCAGCCTGGTAGGCCTTGAGCCGTTGTACTTGATCCGGGTATTCAAGAAGAGCGTGGGCATCTCGCCCCACAGCTACCAGATCCAGGTGCGGGTCGCCCACGCCCAGCGCCTGTTGCGTGCAGGCCTGAGCATCGCCGATGCCGCCATCGCGTGCGGGTTCTTCGACCAGAGCCATTTGAACCGGGCATTCAAAAAGGTGGTGGGGCTGACGCCGGGCAGTTTTCGTAGCGGATATTCGCGGGTTTGATTTCTCAGGCGTACAGGTATGATGCCTACAGCGTAACCAGACCTACAGGCCCAGTGGAACCATGAACCGTCGTAAGAAGATCAAACAGTTGATGCAGGCGCATGCCAAGAAAGCCAGTGCCAAGCTGGCGCCGAAAAGCAAGCCCAAGTACATCAGCAAAGCTGACCGGTTGAAGCTGGCAGAGGCTGCCGAAACCACGGTTGTCGAATCGCCGAGCTGATAAAACAGAATGGGGCCCGGCCAGACCATCGGCCGTTATGCATTTCCCTATAGGAGCAGCCTTGTGCTGCGAAGAGGCCGGTGACAGCACAGTAAATCTTCGCTGCTGTCACCGGCCTCTTCGCAGCACAAGGCTGCTTCTACACAGTGCGTAAGGTCAGGCCAACTGGTACGTGGTTTTTACCCGGGTGAAGAACTGCCGTGCGTGAGTGCCTTGCTCTCGTGAGCCCAGGCTCGATGCACCATTGCCACCAAATGGTACGTGGTAATCCACGCCTGCCGTGGGCAGGTTGACCATGACCATGCCCGCCGAACTGTTGCGCTTGAAATGCTCGGCATGGCGCAGCGACGTGGTGACGATCCCGGCCGCCAAACCAAACACGGTGTCCTCGGCAGCCGCAAACGCCTCGTCGTAGTCACGCACCTTCAGCACACTCAGTACCGGGCCGAAGATTTCTTCGCGGTAGATGCGCATCTTCGGCGTCACGTCGGTGAACAGTGCGGGCGTGAACAGGTATGCCCCAGCCTCGTTGTCGATGCGCTCCCCGCCACACACCAGCTTCGCGCCTTGCTCAAGGCCTGAGGCCACGTACGACAGGTTCTGCTCCAACTGCCGGCTATCGACCACGGGGCCTATGTCGGTGGTGGGCTGCAATGCATCGCCCACCTTCAGCGCCCGGGTACGCTCGGCCAGGCGCGCCACGAAGGCGTCATGAATACCGGCGGTGACGATCACCCGGGAGCTTGCCGTGCAGCGTTGGCCGGTGCTGTAGAACGAGCCGTTCAATGCCACCTCCACGGCCTGCTCCAGGTTCGCATCGTCCAGCACGATCAATGGGTTTTTGCCCCCCATCTCCAGTTGCACTTTCTTCATGCCATCGGCCGCCAGCCTGGCGATCTGCCGGCCGGTGTGCTCGGAGCCGGTGAAGCTGATGCCATCCACCAGCGGCGAGCGGATCAGGGTGTCACCCACGCTGCGGCCCGGCCCGATCAGCAGGTTGAACACACCGGCGGGCAAACCGGCCCGCGAGATGATTTCGGCCAGCGCCCAGGCCGAGGAGGGCACCAATTCGGCCGGCTTGAACACTACACAGTTGCCGAAACACAGGGCTGGGGCAATCTTCCAGGCCGGGATGGCGATCGGGAAGTTCCACGGCGCGATGATGGCGACCACGCCCAACGGCTGAGTGAACACGTCGATGCCTACGTCCTGGCGTACCGACGGGTATTTTTCGCCTTCGGCGCGCAGGGCTTCCTGGGCGTAGAACTTGAACGAGCGGCCGGCACGGTCGACTTCGCCCAGTGCCTCACGCACCACCTTGCCTTCTTCGCGGGCCAGCAGCGTGGCCAGTTCTTCTCGGCGTGCGAGGATTTCGCTGCCGATAAAGTCCAGTGCATCGGCGCGTTGCTGCGGGTTGCTGCGCGCCCAAGCGGGAGCGGCGCGGCGGGCAGCAAGCAGCGCCTGTTCGGTCAGCGCCTGATCGGCGCGGGCGAAGCGCTCGACCACGTCGCTCGGGTTGGACGGGTTGCGGTTTTCCAGCACATCGCTGCCGCCTGGGGCGACGAAGGCGCCATCGACATAGCTGCTCTTGGTGACCAGGGTCATGCGGTTCGGCTCCTTTTTACGTTGGCTTGGCGGGCGACGAAGTCGCTGATGTTGTCCACGGCGCTGTCCATCAATTGCTGCATGGCATCTTCACTGCTCCAGGCGATGTGCGGGTTGAGCAAGAAATCATCGCGCTCGATCAGCTGGAACAGCGGGTTGCTCGGTTGCAGCGGCTCGTGCTCGACCACATCCAGCGCCACACCGCCCAGGCGGCCGTCCCGTAGCGCCTGGATCAGCGCAGCTTCGTTGACCACGCCGCCACGGCCGGTATTGACCACCAGGGCGTCGGGCTTCATCAGGGCCAGTTGTTCGGCATCGATGAGGTTGTAGGTGTCGGGCGTCAGCGGGCAGTTGATCGACAGCACGTCGCAACTGCGCAGCAGTTCGGCCAGCGGTCGGCAGTCCGGCCCCTGGCGCTTGCCGCCACGGTCTTCGAACAGCACCTGCATGCCGAAGGCCCGCGCCAGGTGCGCCAGGCGCAGGGCGATCGGGCCGCTGCCGATGATTGCCAATTGCTTGTCGCGCACGTCACGGATGCGGTGGTTGAAGTAGATGTTCTGCTGTGGCTTCTCGCCGGCATGCACCTGGCGCATCAAACGCGTGAACGCGGCCGGGCGGCGAAACAGTTCGAGGATCATCGCCAGGCTGTGCTCGGCCACGGTATTGGCGGCATAGCCCGGCACACTGGCCACTTCGATGCCATGGGCATCGCAGTAATCGACATCGACGATATCGCGGCCGGTGAGGGCCAGCGAAATCATCTTCAGTTTCGGCAACTGGCGCAGGTGTTCCTCACGCAGCGGCACGCTGCAGGTAAAGGCGATGGTTGCGTCCTTGAGGTGTTCGAGCACCTGCTCGGGGTGGGTGTAGGCAAACTGCTGCCAGGTGTGCTCGCAGGCCGGGCGCTTGAGGCGGGTGGAGGGCGCCAGGCCCTCGTCGTCGAGCAGTACGATATGTTCGCTCACGGTCCGTTTCCTTATTTTTTCTGGGCCGGCACGTAGCCGGCCGGGGCCATGGCCACCAGGCGACGGGTGAGGAAACCGGCGTCCTGATCATGGTCTTCGAGGGATTCCTTGCGGACCAGGGCGTCACGCACCATGTGCGCGCCAAAGAAGCGGAACGGCTCTGGCGGCAGCATTTTCATCTTCTGGTTGACCAGGCCGCAGTTGGCCCATTCGTCATTGGCATGCTCGACCAGCGACTTGATGATGCGGCTGGCAAACACGGTGGTGGCCACGCCATTGCCAGAGAAGCCGATGCCGTAACTGATGTTCTGGTGGTGATCGAGGTAGCCGAAGTTCGGCAAGCCCTTCATGGCCCGGTCGATGGGGCCGGTCCAGCTGCTGACCACCGGTACATCGGCAAGTTGCGGGTACAGCCGGCGCAGCTCGGCAGCCACCTTGTCGGCAGCAGGGGAAGGCTTCTCGTAGAGGTTGCCGATGCGTCCGGCATAAGCGAACTGGCCCAGCGGCTTGCCGAAGACTACGCGGCCATCAGGGGTGTTGCGCCAGTAGTTGAGCACGGTGCGCGAGTCGGTCATGCATTCGCCGCGGCTGAAACCGATGGCATCGAGCTTGGCCTTGACGGGTGCTGTCGCCACCATGTCGCTGGACATGATCGCGATCATCCGGCGCAACTCCGGGAACTGCGCGCCCCAAGCGTTGAGTGCCAGCACCACGTGCTTGGCCTTCACATGGCCCTTGGCGGTGTGCACCACCGGGTTGGCGCCACGTTGCAGGTGGGTGAATGGCGATTTCTCGAAGATCTGCACACCAAGCTTCAGCGCCACCCGGCGCAGGCCCCGCGCGAGCATGGCGGGCTGCACGGTGGCGGCGTTGGGGTCATAGATGCCACCCAGTACCAGCGGTGAGCCGACGCGCCCGCGAATGGTCTGGCGGTCAAGCTCTTGGAACGGGTTGACGTCTAGCTTTTGCAGGCCATCGGTCAGCACCCGCCAGGAGTTCATCTGGCGTTGGTTGGTGGCCGTCCACAACCAGCCATCCTTGCGGTACTGCGCGTCGATGCCGTGTTCCTGGCAGAAACTGCCGATCTCGTCGATGGCCGACTCTGCAGCCTCGCAGATGCGCCGCGCCTCGACGTCGCCGCAAATGGTCCGCACCGACAGGTACTTGCCCCACCAGTTGGTGGCCACGCCACCGTTGCGCCCACTGGCACCCGAGCCACAACGGTCGCGTTCGACGATGACGATGGTTTTTTCCGGGTGGGCCTGTTTCAGGCGGATGGCCGACCACAGGCCAAGGAAGCCACCGCCGACAATGCACACGTCGGCTTGAATCGAGTCCTGCAGGGCAGGGGCGAGGTCGCTGTCCAGGTCCAGCGCCTGGGCATACCAGAATCCACGGTACATGAGGGGTGCCTCTGAGCATGTTTGTCTTGTGTACACATGATGCTCAGTGCGGCCGGGGCGCGATATTACAGTCATGACAATTGATAGGACGTGGGCGCGTGCCTGGAGGGTGCGTTCTGAAAACCCTTACAACATGAGGGAATGAAACTGACGGCATGTTTTCGAGGGTGACAGTTACTAGCTAGCAGTTCTGAGAGGTCTTTTTTTAGGAGTGATCCATTAGTGTTGCCGCGTTTGAATTGGCTCGCCAAGTTAAAAAGTGGCTCACCCTAGGGGTGGGCTTGTCTAGTGGTTTATTGCGGCAAGGTTATCTAATGATTCAAGATTTTTCTGAACAGAGTAAGTCTCTCATGAGCAAGTTGAAGGTCGATTCGCTGGCGTCTATGGGCGATCTATCTGCTGAAGAACTGCGTGAGCAATTGGGCGATATGGTTGATATTGACGAAGCTCGCCAGTTGCACGAACACGTACGCCGGGCACGCAACCAAACCCTGCTCGATGAGAAAAGTATCATCATCCGTCATTCTCCGCTTGTGCCGAAGCGTCTCCAGAACGTTAACGATCGGCCGATCGAGCGCCCAGGACGATACTGTGCCCCTGGGGATGTGGCCTCGATGTTTTCGCCGGCGGCTTATCTGGCAGAGCTGTATAAACAGGCGAAGGAGTTATACCCCGCGAAAAACCCCTGGCATATCGACGAACGCCGCCCCGACCTGCGGCAATTGGTACTCAGCCAGAACAATCTGGACACGCCGATCAGTGCCCTCAGCCTGTCCAATGAGATATTGCTGAGCCGGGCGATTGCGGCGCTTACCCCGCCGGGCAGCCCAGCGTTGAATAATGACCAGCTCCTTGAAGCCCTGTCGGCTGATGTCGGTACTAGCACTACGCCGTACCATCATCATTACAACCGCCTGCGTCAGGTGTTTGTCCAGAACGATGCGGATTTGTCGCACTTGCTGGCGGCCTCCCGTTTCGCCAAACATCTGAATGACGCTGCACTGGCGTGCCTTCACTATGATATCTCGCCCGCCTTGCGCTGTTTATTGACGGACGACATCAACGAGGAGAATGCTGAAGCGCAGTTTATCAAGTACTTCCCTGGCATGACGCCAACCTCCATGATGCAGCCCGCGCGCTTGCGCAGTTGGTTTGGCCTGACAGACGCTGAGCTGCAAGGCTTCATGGGGGAAATGGATAAAGCTGAATACATTGGGCGCACGCTAACGGCACGTGCCGATGACGAAATTATCCAGTTGACGTTGAGTGATACGCCTCCCAACATGCGTTATGTTCGACTGTATCCATTGCATGACGGCACCTGGCAGTTGTCGTTCAAGTTCCAGATCAATCGCGTTGTTAAATTTGAACTCAGCGGCCCTTTTGCGCTTGAACTGAGAGCTTCAGATTATGGGTACGACTTGTTCTTGCCCGATGTAGAGTATCGCCACAGTTTCGAATGGGCCGACGTGCCGGCCGAGGCCGCGCTCACCGCTAAATGGACGCGGTCCACTAGCGCTGACCATGAGAGCCGTGAAAGCGCGTTAAATGTTACCTGCACGCGGTTGTCGACCGCTGCATACCTGCTTCAGTTGAACAAGATCGTTCGCCTGTACAAAGTGACCCAGCTGTCCCCACGGGCACTGCAAGACATCATTAATAGCGTCGAGCCAAGCCAGATCACTGACCAGACGCTGGCCATTGTTTTCCGCACCGCCCATTCAGTAAAGCGTTACGGCATCGATCACCAGGACGCGCTGCTCATGGCCAGGGGGTTTATCTCCGAAGCGTCCGACGGCACTGAAAAAAGCCAGTTCGACCGCCTGTTCAATGACCCGCCACTGGTTGCAGGCGGTTTGATCAGAGACAATACGCGGCTGCGCCTGCACCCGGACCATGCCAGCGAGCATGCCGACATCAAGGCAACCCTCAAGCGTGCCTACCAAACCGATGACGAAGGGCTGCTCGAGCTGGGCCGGCTTATCAGTGGCCTTGCGGATGCCGACGTCGGCATGAATGTCATCATGTCCCATTTGTCCGCGCTGTACACCTTGAGCCTGTGGGCTCGGCATCACGGTCTGACGCTTACTGAGCTGCGCCAACTGCTGCAGATGATGGGCGCGCCGCATCCGATGCATTCGCTGGACAACAGCGGATGGCAGCTGTTGTTGCAGGAGGTGCGCAGTACCACCGACTGGATGGCTGCCCGTGGCTGGACCGTTCACGATCTGCAACTGATGACCCGCGCTGTCGAGGCCATCCCAGCCAGTACGGAAGTCGGCAATCTGCTCAACGACATGCGGGCCGCCTTGAGCGCCGCGCAACTCCCCGAAGCACCGACCGTGCAGGATCTGCTAGGCGTGCTGTCGCCCTTGACCGCCTCCACGTTCAACCTCAGTGGTGATGCGTTGGCGCAAGCCTTGTTGAACTGGGTAAACCTTGCCGAGCCGAGTGGGCTCACGCTGCAGCAGGCCTGCGAACGCCTGCGCAAGGCCGACCCATCGGCCCCGCATGAACGTGCCTTGGTCGACTTTGCCTACACCCTCGCGCAAACGGCACTCATCGCACATGGATGCGGCGTCACAGGCGATGCGCTGCTCCTGCTGGTGGAAAAGCCGCAGTTGCTGGCAGCCAACGCCGGGCACAGTGGCAGCGCTGGCTTGCTGCGGGATGTCCAGACCGTCATGGCGCTCGGCAACTTCAGTGACTGGCTGAGTAAGCTAGCGGACCAATCAGGCGCAGGCGGCGCACTGCTGGCGGAACTTGGTGAAGGTGCAGGCGTATCGTTGCCCCAGCTTTCCATGACTACCGGTGTTGCTCAAGCGACATTGGCGCAGGCGGCTGTGCATGCACATGACCAAGACGAGCTGACAGAGCCGACAAAGGTCCACAGCTGGCAGGAAATCGAACTGCTGATGCAATGGGCGAAACTGGCCGAGGCCTATGCCGTGATGCCGGACACGCTGGCAAAATTGCTGGCCCAGGACGACGACTGGGCCGCATGGCGGCAGATGGCAGACGCTTTTCAGGCAGGCCTGAAACCGTCGCAGGTCACGGCGGCCCATGCTGCCACGGAGCGGCCGCTTAGCCTGGCGCTGACCGGCGTGCTGGGCGCGAAAGAGCACTTCACTGTCGAAGCGCTGAACAAGCACTTGTTGATCGACGTGCTGAACGCCGAACAGGTGATAAGCAGCCGTATCGCCGAAGCGATGTCGGCCCTGCAGCAGTTCATCCACTGCACCCTGTCGACCCCAGAAGACCCGGCCAACGTGTGCCATGCTGTGCTGGGTCGCCAGTTTTTCAAGGACTGGACGCGTTGGAACGCCAGCTATGCCAACTGGGCTGCAGGGCAAATGCTGATGTACTACCCAGAAAACTACATCGACCCGACGGTACGCCTGGGGCAAACCCCGGCAATGGACGACATGCTGCAAACGCTGGGGCAGGCGCAGATCAATGACGATACCGTGGGCGATGCCTTCCAGGGCTACCTGAGTGCGTTCGAGGAAGTGGCCAACCTGGAGACCATCAGTGGCTATCACGACAGCCGCGAAGACGACACGGGCAAATCCTGGTTTATCGGGCGTAGCCGCAGCCAGCCTCACCAGTACTGGTGGCGCACGGTAGACGAAGCCAAGCGTGCCACAGAAGGCGTGCTGCCAGCCAATGCCTGGACCGCCTGGACGAAAATCGAACTGGCCCCGCAGGTGCAAGGGCGCCTGATTCGGCCTGTGGTATTCCGCGGGCGTCTGCACCTGGGCTGGGTAGAGCGCCAGGAGCAGATTATTACCCGCGATGACAACGGGCAGCCGAAACTGCGCGAGTGGAACTGGACGTTCAAGCTGGCCTGGCTGCGTTATGACGGCAAGTGGAGCGTGCCTATCGAGTACCCGCTGGCGGTCAATATTGGCGGTGAAGCGGTTCTGGAAGACCTCTCGTTGTTTCTTGCCGCCTGGCCGCAACGTGATGGGCTGCTGGCAGCCATCTATGATCGGGCTGCAGAGAAAGTTAGCGAAGCTTCTATTGTTGCCGGCTTGGAGATTTCCGAGAACTTCAGCAGCCGCACGCTGGACAGGGTCGAACTGTTGCTGGGGCCGGTGCAGCACTGGCTGGATACCACCCTTGATACCGGCATGTGCGCGGTTTTCGAATGGCAGGAGCTGCCAACTGCGGAAAATCACATGCCGGTCACTGCCGGGAATGGTACGCCCAGCGGTTTTACGCAATTTGAGGCAAGGCTCGATGAAGCCAAGGTTGTCGGTGATGCAGGGGAGGCTGGGAACAGCTACAGCCTGTATTTTCGCAGCCAGTTATCGGTAGCGCAAAAGCGGCCACCCATTGAAAATAAATGGGTTGAGGTCCTCCTTGAGCAATACCCTGCATTGGCCTTAGTAACAGGACAAGTACGCGGCCTGATACGCAGTGAGGAGGGTGCATTGCTGGTGCGTCGAGTAAACTCAGTCAGTTATGGGTATCTGGTCATCAGTGAGTCACAAATGAGCTCCTACTTCGGGCACAACAGTGGCTCTATTGTATGGGTCGCTAACGTACTGGGCACTTCTAATTGGACTGTGTTGAGGAGGGTTGAGACCGTTGCCGGGAACGCAGTGGTCGCACAAGTCAATTTTCCGCAACAGGGTGACTTAAGGCACGCGAGTCTCTACTTTAGTGAGGGCATAGGCTCAAATCCTCCTCCACCAAATGATGTACCTGGGGTTTTGGGCTACACACAGCGCCATTTTGACGACACCCTCTACCCTCGGGATTACCTGAACCTGCTTGGCAGAGTTCCCGCTAATGAAGTGTTATGCCGCGTCTACAGCGTCGATGGCAAGCGCTTTAAAACCGCACAGGCCAGCCAGGAGTACGATCTGGCACAAGGGCCGGCACAGATACGGTTGAACACCACCGCACCCATGGGCGATATCAGCGAGTGGGAGGGGGCGAGCGAAGCCCTGCACCGGGTCGAGTACATGTTCGGCAACGGCAACACCCGCAACTACACCCTCAAGGTTTACAAAGATGCCGATGTGCTTAAGACCGCCATCATCGGTGCCACTGATCAAGGCGCTCAGTATCTGGCGCACAGAGGGCAGGTAACCCGCCTCAACACCCTGTTCGCCCGGGAGCTGACGGTAAAGGCGGTCTCAGGGATCGACTCAATCCTGAACTACGACACCCAGCTCATGCCCGAGCCGAAACTGGGCGTCGTCGTGCGTCTGACACTTCCGGTGTACAAGGAAACGTATCACGGCCCAGAGCGCTGGGCCGAGGTCTGGCTTGCTACCGACAAAGAGGAGCGCACCTTGCTTTGGAGGGGCCAGCTCAGCAACGCCAAGGTGCTCGCCAGCATGATGTTCGAGTCGGATCAGCGGTATGTCGGGCAACAGTCCTACCACCTGGAGACGAAATACAGCGCTAAACACAACAAGGCCATATCAGGCCTTAGCATCATGATCTCAAGCGAGACCCTGGCAATTCAGCGTGACTCTGATGCGGCATCTACCGGCCAAGTGCTGCTCAAGGACAATGTGGACAGTGTGCAGGTATTTGGCAGGAACGACACTGAAAGCATGGACTTCACCGGCGCCAATGCCCTGTATTTCTGGGAGTTGTTCTACTACACCCCCATGTTGGTCATGCAGCGCTTTCTTCAGGAAGAACGCTTTGACCTTGCCGAACAGTGGCTGAAGTACGTGTTCAACCCGGCTGGCTACTCAGTATCCGGCGTAGGCACACAGCGGATGTGGAATGTACGGCCGCTGGAAGAAGACACCAGCTGGAACGACGACCCCCTGAAGTCGCTCGACCCGGATGCCGTGGCGCAGAACGACCCGATGCACTACAAGTACAACGTCTTCATGCGCCTGCTGGACATTTGCATCGGCCGCGGCGATGCCGCCTACCGCAGGCTGCAGCGCGACACCCTCAGCGAAGCCAGCGTCTGGTATCAGCGCGCGGTGAGCCTGCTGGGCGACGCCCCCTGGGCACCGCCGGCAACGGGCTGGAACGAACCCGTGCTGGGGCAGGCCGCAGCGCCCGGCGAAAGCCCGTTTCTGCCAGAGGTTAACCGGACTATGCTCGGTTACTGGGAGGCGCTGCGCATTCGACAGTACAACCTGCGCCACAACCTGACCCTCGATGGCCAGCCGCTAAGCTTGCCGCTCTACGCCACACCGGCCGATCCCAAGGCGTTGCTGGCCGCGGCAGTGGCAGCAGAGGCCAGTGGCGAACGTGGCCTGACGGAAGTCAACGACGTGCCGGCGCTGCGCTTCACCGTGTTGCTCGACGGTGCCCGTAGCATGGCCGCCCAGCTGATTCATTTTGGCAGCGAGCTGCAATGGATTCTCGAGCGCCAGGATGCCGAGGCGTTGGCAGGCATGCTGGCCAGCCAGGGTGCGGAGCTTGCCGAGAGCAATGTGGCGCTGTTCAAGCACACCCTCAAGGAGCTGGCAGCCGACCGCGTGACCTTGCAAAGCTCGCTGGTGGCGGCCACGGCCAGTCGGAATCACTACTTGAACCTCTACCAAAGGAACATCTCTGATCGCGAGCACCTTGCGCTGAAGTTGCGAACCGAGTCTGAACAGGCAGGTGCGGCTGAATCTGCCCTCATGGCCGGGGCTGCGATCATTGCCGCCTTCCCCAAGATCTTTGGTTTCTCCAACGGTGGCGGTAAACCGGAAGACGCCTTGAAGGCCGTTGCCTACGGCTTTGGCGCGCGCTCGAAAGTGTATGGCATCAAGGCGTCGCGCCTTAGCCAAGAGGAGGCCTTCGCGCGTCGTCGTGCTGACTGGAAGTTCCAGTATGAGTCGGCAGAAAAACAGATGGCGACCGTACAAGCGCAACTCGATGCCCTGGCAGTACGTGAAGCCTCCGCCCAGATGCACATTGCCCACTTGAACACCCAAGCTGCCCATTCACAGGCCCAGCTTGCCTTGTTCCAAGGCAAGTACACTGGCAAGGCCATGTACAGCTGGCTGCGCGCACGCTTGGCGAGCATTTTCTACACCTATTACGACCTCACTGTGTCGCGCTGCCTGATGGCACAAAAGGCCCTGCAGTGGGAAAAAGGCGACACGGATATGTACCTGCGCACCGGCACCTGGAACAGCGCCTGGTCGGGTTTGCTGTGTGGTGAGGGGCTGATGCTGGCACTGGGGCAGATGGAAACGGCCTGGGTCAAATGGCAGAAGCGCGAACTAGAGGTCACGCGCACGGTGTCACTGGCCAGGCTCTTCGACGGCAAGCTCAGCTCGCAAGACCAAGCCGTCACCCTGGGTGAGGCGGTCAAGGCGCTGCTTGACGGTAAAACAGTTGAGGTCGATGACACGCTTGAAAACAGCAGCTTTGCACTGGCTGCGAACGGCATGCTGTCGATCCAGTTCGGCCTGAAAGCGTTGAACCTGGCAGCAGGCTTCGAAACTGCAGCTTCGCGACGTATCCGCAGTATTGCGGTCTCTCTGCCGGCCTTGCTGGGCCCCTACCAGGATGTGCATGCACGGCTGCTGACCAATGCCCAAGGCCTGCCTGCGGGCTGTGAGCAGATGAACATCTCCCATGCCATGCAGGACAACGGCCAGTTCAGCCAGCTCAATGGTTACCCGGCATTCCGCCCAGGTAACCAGTTGCTGCCGTTCGAAGGGCTGCACATCGCCAAGGCGGATGATCGCGAAGACCAGACCCAGATGACGTTGAACTTCGACCAGGCCCAGGGCGATCAGCGGGCACTGCTGGAACGTCTCAACGACATCATTTTGCACGTGCAGTTCACCGTCCGCTAAGGAGCAGGGGAGGGTACCCCGGTGCCCTCCCGCTGAGGCCGACTTCCTATTCCTGACCCTTGCGCCAAGGCGCGGGGGTCGTCAAGGAGCAACATCATGAATGATATGTCTGTCACCCCTTCGGGTGCCGGCGGTGAACCTGTGTTCAGCCCCCCCTCGCTGCCCAAGGGCGGCGGTACGGTTTCGGCGGGCGGAGGCATGCTGTCAGTCGGCAGCGCCGACGGCGCCGCAGGTTGGTCGCTGCCATTGCCATTGCCGGTCGGCCGCGCGTTGTCGCCGTCGTTGAGCCTGGCCTACCGTTCTTCGGCAGGTAATGGCGCCTTCGGTGCTGGCTGGCAGTGTAGCCCGCCCACTGTCTGCCGCCTGGACCGCCTGGGGGTCCCCCGTTACACCAGCAGTGACCGTTGGCAGGGCCCCGATGGCGAAGAAATCCTGCTCGACCACGGGGCGCCGCGCACTGTTGCCAGTTTGCCGTTTTCCGATACCCCCGCTGCTCACACGGTAACCGCCTGGGTGCAGCGCAGCGGCGGCCGCGACCAGCGCTTGGAGCATTGGCAAGCGCAAGCGAGCCCCGACTCGCCGGGCTTCTGGCTGCAATACCATGCCGACGGCAGCATTACGCTGTTTGGCTGGTCGGCCTCGGCACGCCTGGCCAAGCCCGGCGTACCGGCAGAGGTCGCGTGCTGGTATGCCGAAGAGATCGTCAGTGCCACGGGTGAGCATGTGGTCTACACCTACCGCAACGAAGACCAGGCGGGCTGCGATGCGCACGAACAGGCCATGCACCCGCAGGTTGCCAACACCTACCTGGTTGCCGTCCACGCCATGAATGCAACCCCAAGCGCAGCGCTGCTGATACCGCAGCAGGCCTTTCGCCCGGATGATTTCATGACCGTGATGCAGCTGGATTACGGCGAGCGCGGCGTGGATGTGAACACCCCACCAGCGTTCGAGGTGAAGGCACCCTGGCCGGTGCGCGAGGACTGCTTTTCGTACTGGCGCTGGGGCTTCGATAAACGGGTGCGGCGGCTTTGTCACGAGGTGCTGCTGTGGCACCGTACGCGCATGATGGCCGGGGAGGCTGACCCAAGCCCGCAACTGGTTTCGCGCTTGCACCTGGGGTATGACGCATCGGGCGTCGCCTCGGTGCTGGTCGCCGCGCAACAGGTCGCTTACGAAACGGATGGCACGCCGTTGTTGCTGCCGCCGGTGGAATTCGAGCCGAGTCGCCCAGGGCGTCAGCACTCAAGCTGGGAGGCATTGCCCGACCTCGATGGCTTCAGTGCGCCGCACTGGCAGATGGTAGATCTTCACGGCGAGGGGGTGCCGGGTTTGCTGTTCCAGGATGCCGGTGCCTGGTGGTATCGCGCGCCAGAACGCAACAGTGACCTGGGTGGCGATGCCATCACGTGGGGCGAGTCACAGGTATTACCGGGAGCACCACGTCCAGGCACCGGGATGCTGGCCGACCTCGAGGGTGACGGCCAGCCACAATGGCTGGTCAACCTGCCGGGTGTTCGCGGCAGCTTCACCCTGACGCCGGATGGGCAATGGCGTGACTTCATTGCCGCCGACGCCATGCCCAGCGAGCTGGCCCATGGGGATGCGCAACTGGTCGACTTCAGCGGTGGCGGGCAGCAGGACCTGGTGATGATCGGGCCACGTAGCGTGCGCTTGTCTGCCAGGGTGTGTGGTGCCGGCTGGCAGCCGGCCAGCGACATCGTGGCAGGCACCGCGCTGCCATTGCCTGGCGGCGAGCACCGGCTGGTGGCATTTGCCGACCTGGCGGGCACAGGTTTGCAGCAATTGATCGAGGTCACGGCCGAAGGCGTCACCTACTGGCCGATGCTTGGCCACGGTCATTTTGCCAACCCTGTGCAGATGCCGGGTTTTGCCATCGAACATTTCAACGCCGCGCGGGTATTGCTTGGCGATACCGACGGCAGTGGTACTACCGATATCCTTTATGTGGACGCGGACCGCATCCGGGTATTCGTCAGCCATAACGGCAATCGCTTCGTCGAAAGCGATTGCGTGCCGGCGCCAGAGGGGGTCGTGCTCGACGCCAGCTGTAAGCTGCAACTGGTCGATTTGCGCGGGCAGGGTTGTGCAGAGCTGGTGCTGACTGTGCCGCACCTCTCTCCCCGTAGCTGGGCGTACCGCTTCAACGACCGACGCCCCTGGTTGCTGGCTGAGGTGTGCAGCAACACCGGTGGCCGTACGCTGTTCGACTACCGCAGTTCGGCGCAGAGCTGGCTGGATGAAAAGCGTGCCCTGCAAGGGGAAGGCAAGGCAGCGATCAGTCGCTTGCCGTTCCCGGTTCACACCTTGGCCCAGGTGACCCTTGTGGACGACATCAGTGGCCTGCGTACCGTCAGTGGCATGCGCTATCAGAGCCCGGTCTGGGACCCTGTCGAGCGCGAGTTTCGCGGTTTCAGGCAGTTGATCCAGACCGACACCCTGAGCGACGCCCAGGGCACGGCCGCCGAGCGTTCGCCGCCGGCGCAAATACGCCATTGGTTCCTCAGTGGCATCGAAGACCTGGATAGCATCGCGCCACAGGGCCTTGATGGGCAGCGCAGCGCAGAGGCGGACTTTCCCTTGCAACCGGTGCGCTTCACTCGCCTTGAAGGTGACTGCGATGTGCCTTACTCGCCGCAAGGTGCAGCCCGGCGTTGGCTGCTTTGTGCCTTGAAAGGGGCGCAAGTGCGCAGTGAAACCTACGGCCTTGACGGCACTGAACACGCTGGGGTGCCGTACAGCATCACCCGTCAGCGCTGGCAAGTGCGGGTTTACGAGACCGCGCACGCCGACCGGCCTGCGGCCTTGGTAACGGCAGTGGAGACCCTGGCGTTCACCGCCGAGCGCATTGTCCAGGACCCGGTTATCACGCAGACCCTGGTGCTTGGCCAAGACAAGTACGGCCATGTCCTGCAGCAGGTGCAGGTGCATTACCCGCGCCGGGTTGCAGTCTCCCCATCGCCTTATCCAGCCTCGCTGCCAGCCGGTTTGCTGGACGATGCCCGCGACCCTCAGCAGGACATGGCCTGGCTTGAGCACGCGCGCCATCGGGTACGCAACCTGGAGGACGGCCATGATTACGTGTCCGGGCTGATCGAAGCGACCCGTACCGATGTGCTGGCGCTGCCAGCGCACGCGCTGCCGCAGGGCGGCTTCAGCGTGGAGAATCTGCTGGCACCTGGCAGCCCGTTGGAGGGCCTGGACGCTGCCACGCTGTCGGGCTACCAGCGCAAGCAATGGTGTGATGCCCAGGGGCAACCGACCACGGCGCCAATCCGCCAGGCGCTGGTGGCCTACCGCGAAACCGCCATGCTCGAACACGCCACCTTGGCTGCGCTCGAGACAACGCTTTTGCCGCACGAGCTGGCACAGTGGCAGGCCAACGGCGGCTATCACCTCATCGCCTTGGCCGAGGACGGCAAGCAGGTGTATGTCAGCCGCCACGACCTGATCAAGCACCAGGGGGCGCCTCTGTTTTATCGACTGGCCACGCTGCGTGCCAGCGAGCTGCTTGGCGAGCAGCGTGTTGACTGGAGCCCACACGCCCTGCAAGTGCTGAAGATAACCGACGCCGCTGGCCTGGAAACCGGCTTCGAATATGACTGGCGTTTCCTCACGCCCGTAGCCATGACCGATGCCAACGACAACCAGCACCAAGTTAGCCTCGATGCCTTGGGGCGAGTGACACAAACCCGCTTCCACGGCACAGAGCAAGGCCAGTTGGCCGGCTATAGCAGCAAGGCATTCACGCTGCCGGCAACGGTCGACGGCATCCTGGCACTCGAAGGAGGCGAGGTACCCGTGGCCACGGCGCACCGGATAGTGACCGACAGCTGGATGCCCTTGGCACGTGACAGCCAAGGGCGCCCTCTGGCTACCCGTATCGGCGAGTTGGCGCTGCGTCGCCTGCTCAAGACGACTGGCCTGCCCGCTGTGGATGACGGCGAAAGCCGCCAGCCACCGCACATCATCAGCCTGCAGACCGACCGCTACGACGGTGACCCCGCGCAGCAGCTGCGCGTAAACATGGCGCATAGCGATGGCGCCGGCCGCCTGTTGCAGACCGCTGTGCTGAGTGCGCCTGGCGATGCGTGGGTGCGTACCGCCGCAGGCAGCCTCGAGCGCGATGCCAACGGTGCTGCGCTCGTGCAGCCGGCAGCGCGACGCTGGGCGGTAACCGGCAAGACCGAGTACGACAACAAAGGCCAGCCAGTGCGCACCTGGTTGCCGTACTACCTCGATGACTGGCGCCCTGTAAGCGATGACAGCGGCCAGCCCGGGCTGTATGCCGATACCCAGCTGTATGACGCCATGGGGCGCGTTTACCGCGTCCTCACCGCCGCCGGCTGGGAACGGCGTACCGAGTACTACCCCTGGTTCACGGTAGCGCAGGACGAGAACGACACGGCCTGAACGCGACCTTGATGGCGCGCGCTACCTGGCGCGCGCCATCCACTCAACCCCATGCAGAATTCAAGAACAGGAGGCACGCGATGCCTGCTCTTTCGGACAACGCTGTCCATCGTAATACCCCTACCGTCACGGTCGTGGACAACCGCGGCCTGGTGGCCCGGACCATCCACTACCACCGCCACCCAGACACGCCGACCCTGACGCAACCTCGGATTACGCGTCAGCAGCATGACGCCAAGGGCTCCATGACCCACAGCAGCGACCCGCGCCTGCACGCCAGCGGCCGGGGTAACTTTGCCTGGCTGACCGACCTGGCCGGCACCCCGGTGTGCACCCAAAGCGCCGACGCCGGCGTGTCGATCAACCTGAGCGACGCAGCAGGGCGCCCGTTGCTGGCCGTATCGCGAATCGCGCTCGATGAACACGGCGAGCACCTGCGCAGTGAAGCGGTCACTCGCACCTGGCATTACGAGAACGCCAACCTGCCAGGGCGCCTCCTGGGCATCAGCGAACAGGCCAATGGCCACGTGGCGTGTCGGCTGGAGCGGCTGATTTATGCCGGCAACAGCGCCGCAGAAAAAGCCCACAATTTGGCGGGCCAGGCGAGCCGGCACTACCACACCGCCGGTTTGCTGCAGACCCATGGCGTTGGCTTGACCGGCGTCCCGCTAGCGACCACGCAACGCTTGCTGGCGGATGCCGATAACCCGCAGGTGGGGGCGGATTGGCAAAGTGAGCAGCCTGCTGATTGGGAGGCCCAACTGCAGCCGGAAAGCGAAGCCTGCACCACGCTGACCACGGTGGATGCGACCGGCGCCCCCTTGGCCACGCGTGATGCCGCAGGCCATCTGCGCCGTCTGGCCTACGACGTGGCGGGCCTGCTCACGCAGCGTTGGCTGACGCTCAAGGGCGGCCCTGAGCAGGTCATTCTCAAAGCCCTGAGCTATTCGGCGGCTGGGCAAAAGCTGCGCGAGGAGCACGGTAACGGCTTGGTCACCCATTACTGCTACGAACCGCGCACCCAGCGGCTGGCCGAAGTCCGTACCGAGCGCCCGACAGGGCACGCGCAAGGGGCCAAGGTGCTGCAAGACCTGCGCTACGCCTACGACCCGGTGGGCAATGTGCTCAGTGTGCGCAACGACGCCGAAGAAACCCGCTTCTGGCGCAATCAGAAAGTCGAACCGCTAAGCACCTATGTCTATGACAGCCTGTACCAGCTGGCCAGCGCCACCGGGCGCGAGATGGCCAATGCCGGCCAGCAGGGCGTCAACCTGCCGGATATGGCGCCCCTCGATAACATCACCTACAGCCGCTACAACCGCTCCTATACCTACGACATGGCGGGCAACCTGACCCGCATCCGCCACAGCGCGCCTGCCACAAATCATAGCTACACCACCGATATCACTGTCAGCGACCGCAGCAACCGGGCGGTGCACAGCGCGCTCACCCAGGACCCGGCCGCCGTCGACGCGTTGTTCAATGCCAGTGGCCAGCAAAAGGCGTTGTTGCCGGGGCAGCAACTGAGCTGGACACCGCGCGGTGAGTTGCACGCCGTTACCCAGGTCATGCGCGAAGGGGCGGCGGACGATGGCGAAAGTTACCGCTACGACATCGGCAACCAACGGGTGCTCAAGGTCAGTACCCAAAAGACTGCGACCCACATGCGCACGCAACGTGTGCAGTACCTGCCAGGCCTGGAGCTGCGCAGTACAACCCAGGGCGGCACGCTGACCGAGCAGTTGCAGGTGGTGCTGGTGGGCGAAGCCGGGCACGCCCAGGTGCGGGCCTTGCACTGGGCTACAGGTAAGCCGCCAGAACTTGCCGACGCGCAATTGCGTTACAGCTATGCCGACCAGCTGGGCAGCGGTTGCCTGGAAGTCGATGGCAGTGGTGCGGTGATCAGCCGAGAGGAGTACTACCCGTACGGCGGCACTGCGGTATGGGCCGCTAGCAGCGAAGTGCAGGGGCGCTACAAGTTCGTTCGTTATTCGGGCAAGGAGCGTGATGCGACGGGGCTGTACTACTACGGGTATCGCTATTACCAATCTTGGCTGGGGCGGTGGTTGAGTGCGGATCCGGCAGGTACCGTGGATGGCTTGAATTTGTACGCGATGGTGCGTAACAACCCGATGACATTGGTTGATGAGCTGGGGTTGCGAGGGGGCAAGAAAAAGGGCGGGGGGAACAGTTCCGGAGCACAAGGCACGCCGGTTGCGAACGGCAGTGATGGAGCTGTAAGTGAACCGGTCGCGTCAACCTCATCTTCAGCAGGGCCGAGCCGTGACGGTGCTGGCGCGGTGGCCTTATCTTCCGGCCCAGAGCTACCTACTGCAGATAGTCCGGCCAAGGAGGAATGGGAATCCGTACCTACTCGTAAGGAAAAAAAGGAAAAAAAGGCGGAAAAAAAGAAGGAGAGTACGGCAAAGGAAGTCAATTTCGAGAGTGAGTTCGGTCTTAACGGCAGCGAACTATTTGATCGTCTGAAGTCGGAGATTCCTCGGGATAGACAATTGAATATGAGCAGCGTTGCGGCAATAGGCCAAAGGATAAACCCCGATACAGGTAAACGACAGGTTGTTTTCTTGGACGAGGGTACAACAACACAGGGTTTAAGCCATATTACCACCGAGCACAGAGCCGACTTCGCGCGCATGGGCTTTGTTGGAAGAAAACCCATCGTCAATGTGGTGATGACGGCCTTGATTCACGGTAGCATCGTCGGCATGCAAGGTGTCAAACCAGGCAAAGTCGGCCGACCGATTTATGAGTTCGATTTCAAAGGGACCAAGCGCCTCCTCGCGGTTCAGCTCAAAGATGACAACAGTGTGTTGGGTGCCAATCCTAAGGCGCAGGGCGTCAATTACCGAGAGAAAAGGGACTGGCAGCAGTTGCGTATATTGTAGCTGATGAGCTATTTCATGTCGGAAATCTACTATTCTTGGCGCTAAATATGATATGGCGGACGCCTGAAGACGCCTAGAATGATACCCACTTCGGATGTCATGTGAGCAGCGTCCATGGTCGCCCTACAAGATCAACAACAACCACAGCCCCCCGAAGCCGCCTTGCAGATCAAACCTGAACTGCGGGTCGGCTTCGTGCTCCTCAACCAGTTCACCCTGGTCCCGGTCGCCGGCCTGGTCGACTCGTTGCGCTTCGCCGCCGACAAGTCGTTCCGCAGCCAGCAAGTGTATTGCCAATGGGACTGGATGACCCTGGACGACCAGCCGATCACCGCCAGTTGCGGCATGCCCATTTCGCCGACCAAACCGCTCAACCTGTTTGCCCATTACGACTACATCGTGCTGGCGGGCGGGCTGCTGGGCGAAACGCGTAACCCCCCAGACTGGCTACTCGATGCGCTGCGTGAGGTGTACGCCGCCAATATCCCGATCATCGCCCTGTGTTCAGGTTCGTTCGTGCTGGGCAAGGCCGGCCTGCTCGATGGCCGGCGGTGCGCGTTGCATTTTACCTTGCGCGATGAGTTCAAGGAGCGCTTCCCGCTGTCCACCGCCGTGATCGACAAGAGCTATGTGGATGACCGCGGCATTATCACTTGCCCGGGCGGCACGGCCATCGACCTGGCGGCCAACCTGATTCGCCGGCACTGCGGAGCGGTGCGGGCGCAGAAGGGCTTGGAGTACCTGCTGGTGGACGAGCGTGCCGACGCGCAAGAGGACAAGGCCGCCAGCGAAAGCGTTTACCAGAACGACCGTGTGCAACGGGCCATTGCCTTCATGCGCGCCAACCTGGATGCCTCGATGACCCTCAAGGCCGTGGCCGAGGCAGTGGGCACGCACCCGCGGCAGTTGCACCGCGAATTCGTCGCCAACACCCAAGAGCCACCGGCCAACTACTGGCGCAAGCTGCGCCTGGACCATGCCCGGCGCTTGCTGGTGAATACCAGCCAGAACATCACCACCATTGCCTTGGCGTGTGGCTTTTCCGATGCGTCGCACTTCATCTTGTGGTTCCGCAAGCAGTACGGCGAGACGCCTTACAGCTTCCGCAAACGGCGCCATGAAGTGGAGCGGTTTGACTGGCATGGGGACAAAGTAGGCTTGGACCCGGAGCTGTAGCTGTGTAGCCATCTCCAGCGCTACCCGTGTAGGCGCTGGCTTGCCTGCGAATGGGCCGCAAAGCGGCCCCGGCGCTATCAAAGCTGACCAAATGCCTGAATTTCGATCCGATACTCAGGCGCCGCCAGTGCAGCGCCCACACACGCCCGCACCGGTGGTTGCTGCCCGACCCAGGCGTCATACACCTCATTCATCGCCGCAAACTCCCCCATGTCAGCCAGCCAGATCTGCACGCGGGTGAGGTTGCCCTTACCTGCGCCAACCTGTGCCAGCCACTGCTCCAGCTGCGCCAGCACGCACCGCGTCTGCGCAGCGATATCGCCCGGTGCAAGGGCGACGATCCCGGAGGTTTCCAGGCGGCCATCCACCAGAACCATCTGGCTGGCCCGTTTGCCGGGGTTGATACGTTCGATCATCAGCGCGCTCCTCAGAACAGTACGTAGGTCTTGCGCAGGGTCTCGTGGATCTCCCACACGCCTTCGCAGTTCTCTGGGAACAGCACCGCATCGCCCGCCCGCAGCTCGACCGGCTCGCCACCGTCGGGGGTAAAGGTGCAGCTGCCGCTGACGATATGGCTGAACTCGCGGTTTTTCAGGAAGCGGCGGAACACCCCGGGGCTGCTTTCCCAGACGCCGATGCTGGCGCCCACCGCTTCATCGGTCTGGTCCTGGGCGCTGGCGGCGTGGGCGATCGGTTCGCCGATCGGCAGCCGGGCAGGGGCTGGCGTGCCCAGGGGCGAGGCAGCGGCATTGCGGACAACGGTAAGCACGTGGCTCATGGTGTGGCTCCTTCAGGCTTTACGGGCAACGGTTTTGTAGGACGGTGACGGTGCAGGGGCGGCCCCGCCCAACGCGGCGGCTTGCTGCAGGTCGAGCTTGCTGGTCTCTGGGGCGAGCCACCACGAGATCAGTGCACCGAACAGTGAGATCAACGCGGCGGCGAACATGGTGTTGGCAATGCCATAGGTGGCCAGGGAAATAGGCACCAGGTAGGTGCCCACGGCCGCGCCGATACGCGACAGCGAAGTGGCCAGGCCAACGGCAGACGCGCGGATCTCGGTGGGGAACAACTCGTTGGGGTAGACGTATTCCAGCACCTGAGCGCCGCCAATCAACACCGCGTAGGCGCCAAACAGCACCAGCACGGTGGTGGGCGATGCGTCGGGGAACACGCCCAGCAGCACCAGCGACATGCCCGACCAGAGGAAGCTGTGGATCAGCATCTTGCGCCGCCCCAGGCGGTTGATCAGCTTGGTTGCCAGCAGGCAGCCCAGGGTGAACAGCAGGGTGATGGCGATCGAGCCGTAGGCGGCCCAGTCGCCGGTGAGCTTCAGCGCCTGCAGCACCTTTGGGGCGAACGCGTAAATGGCGAACAGCGGGACGATGGCGCAGGTCCAGAACAGGGTGACGAAGGCCATGCGCTTGCCGTAGCCGGAGTGGAACAGCGACCACACCGACACCGGTTTGCCGCTGACGTGTTCGGGCAGGTCGGCGATGGAGTAATCCGGGCCATAGACGCGTTTGATCACGGCATCCGCCTCGGCAGTGCGGCCCTTGCTCAGCAGCCAACGTGGCGATTCTGGCGTACCGCTACGGGCAATCAGGAACAACGCACCCGGGACCAACGCACTGGCCAATACCCAGCGCCAGCCGTCATCGCCGCCGACGCGCAGCAACAGTTCACCGACCACATAGGCCACGGCGGCCCCGGCGAACCACATCAGTACCATTGCCGCCAGCAGCGGCCCGCGTTGCTTGCGTGGCAGGAACTCGGCCAGCAGCGAGGTAGCGATCGGGTAGTCGGCGCCGACCGCGATACCAATCAACAACCGCCAGGCGAACAATGCCCAGGCCGACTCGACCCAGAACTGCGCCACCGAAAAACCGACAATGGCGATGAGGTCGACCAGGTACAGCACCTTGCGCCCGTATTTGTCGGTGAACCAGCCACCCAGGAAGCCGCCGAGGAACACCCCGATCAGCGCCGAAGCTGCAATCAGCCCCTCCCAGAAGGCCGACAGTTGCAGGGCCTGGGTGATCTGCAGCATGGCCACGCCGATGATGCTCAGCACATAGCCGTCGAGGAACGGGCCACCGGCGGAATAGACCGTCAGTTTGCGATGGAACGCATTGAGTGGCGCATCTTCGACGGAGCGTTTGGGGACAGACATTGGACTTACCTCTTGTTGTTATTTGACGCACTTGCGTGGCGGCACTATGGCACCGGGTTGCAGGGGTTCCCTATAACGGTTCGGACGGGTCGTGGGATGGCATTGCGAAGTGTGAATGGCACTGTAGGCGCAGCCTTGTGCTGCGAAGAGGCCGGCGACATCAGCCAAGATTTACGGCGTTGTTACCGGCCTCTTCGCAGCACAAGGCTGCGCCTACCGCGACCGAGTCAACAGCGCATCCAGCACCACTTCGCAGGCCGCGCCCCAGCTGGCACTTACCGGTTGATGCATCAACACGGCCAGCCCATCGGCGGTAAAGGTGCCCGGCGTGGCGATCGCTTGCCCCAGGGCCTTGAGCGTGTGTTCGGGCTGGCGCTGGGCACTGCTCACACAGTCGTGCAGGTTGCCCAGCACCAAGGCGCGTGCTTCGGTTGCGGGCAGGCCTTTGTCAGCCAGCCACTGCTGCAGGTCGTGCAAAAGGAAGTAGAACCAGCCATTCATGCACGCGGCCACCGTGGCCAGCTCGAATGCGGCTTCATCCTGCAATATCACCAGGTTGCCCAGCGCGGCCAGGCATTGCTGAGTGGGGGGATCCGGGGGGTAGACCACTACCGTGGACTGGTTGTGTTGCGCGGCATAAGACAGCATCACGCGCACGCAGTGAGCGGCGGGGAAGGCGGCTTGCAGCTGTTGCAGGTTCACACCTGCTGCCAACGACAGCAGGCGTTGCCCGGGGTGCAGGTGTACCTCGCCGGCCAGGTGTGCCAGTGATTCCGGGCGCACGCCCAGCATCAGCACCTCGGCCTGGTCGACTACCGCCTGATTGCTCGGCAGTACTTGGCAACCGTGTGCGTGGGCCAGTGTTTCGGCGCGCTGGGCGTTGCGTGGCGACAGCAGGATCGCGCCGTCGAAACCACCGCGGCGCAGGCCGATAACGACTTTTTCGGTCAGCTCGCCGACCCCGAGGATGCCCAGGCTATGCATGATGCCTCCTTGTCAGCTTTCCAGGCCGGCGCGGCGCTGGCCCCAGTGCAGGTTCAGGTTGACGCCCAGGCTCAGCAGCGGCTCAGGCGGGTTGCGGTTGGGCCCGGCCGAGCCCAGCAGGAAGTCGATCAGCTCGTCACGCTCGCCACTCAGCCAGTCGGCCAACAGGGTCCCGGTGGCAGTGCCCCGGGTAATTCCCAGGCCGTTGCAGCACAGCGCCGCATGGACATTGGGTGCCAGCGTGCCGAAGTGCGACTGGTGGTTGCGCGACAGGCACATCGAACCGCCCCAGGTGAATTCGAACGGCGTACCCGCGAGCATCGGGAAGCGCCGCTCGAACGACGCCCGGTGCTGTCGCCCGGCGCGTTGCAGGTGGCGCTGGTTGGCGCGCCCATCGGCGTTGAAACTGAAGCTGTTGCGCACCAGCAGGCGCTGGTCCGGGGTGCGTCGCAGGGTGCTGCCAAACGGGTCGGCGGGGATGATGCCCCAGGTCGCCTTGCCACCCAGGCGTGCTTGTTCGTCTTCGCTCAGGGGCCGGGTCATGCTGGCGTAGGTGAAAATCGGCAGCAGCCGCCCCGGCAGGAAGCCGAAGTACGAGGCGAAGGCGTTGTTGGTCAGCAGCAACTGCTCGGCAACGATCTCGCCATGGGCATGCGCGAGGGTGATGCGCGTGCCCTGTTCGATGCGGGTGATGGTGGTGTGCTCGTACAGCGTCACGTTGCTGGGCAGGCTGTCTGCCAGGCCTTTGGCCAAGGCGGCCGGCTGCAGTAACTGGGTACCTGGGGTGTACAACGCTTTGCGGTAGAACGCGGTGCCGAAGTGCTCGGGCAGGTCACGGGCATCAATCATCTGGTAAGGCTGGCCGAGTTTCTCCAGGCCGCTGCGGTACGCTTCGAGCACCGCCAACCCTTTGTCTTCGACCGCCGCCTGGTACTTACCGTCCGGGCGGATCTGGCAGTCGATGCCATGCTGCTGGATCAGCGTGTGCAGTATCGACTGCGCGCGCAGGTTGAGCTTGAGGTTCATCCGCGCCGTGGCCAGTTCACCGATGTAGTCCGGTGCGCCGATGTCATGTGGCAGGTCGATGGCAAAGCCCGAGTTGCGCCCCGAGGCGCCAAAGCCGACTTCCTGGGCTTCGAGCAGGATCACCTCGTCATCCGGCTGATGCAGCGCCAGCTGCCGCGCGGCGGCAAGGCCGGTGAAGCCAGCACCGAGTACCACCCAGCGCGCTTCGCTCCGCCCCCGGTGCGCGGCACGTGGCTGGCGCAGGGGGCTGAGGTGGAACCAGCCGCAACCGTTGTCGTCCGCGGGGGTAGAGGTGTTTCTGTACATGGGTTTTATCCGTGTTGTTTTCTTCACTGTCGCATGGCCCGGGCAGGGGGCATATAACGGGAATGACGGGTGGTGGGAGGTTTTGAATTGACCGCGACAAGCCCTGCGTGATTTGCTCGGTTTGCCGGTGACTGGCCCGCGCAAAGGCCCCGGCACTCAACGATCATTCAAAGGAAACTGAAGGTCTGCCATGTCCGAATACACGCTCCACTGCTTCGCCGAATCCGGCAATGCCTACAAAGCCGCCCTTATGCTCGAACTCACCGGCCAGCCTTGGCAGCCGGTGTTCGTCGACTTTTTCAACGGCCAGACCCGCGAGCAGGCCTGGCGCGATGAAGTGAACGAGCAGGGCGAGGTGCCGGTGCTCGAACACGCGGGCAAGTCGTTCACCCAATCGGCCTTGATCCTGGAATACCTCGCTGAGCAAACCGGCCAGTTTGGCCCACGCGATGAGGACGAAAAGCGCGAGATCTGGCGCTGGATGCTGTTCGACAACCACAAGTTCACCAGCTACTACGCGGCGCTGCGGTTTATCTATTGCCTGAAACAGATGGGCGAAACCGATGTGACCAAGTTTTTGCGTGATCGCGCCACGGCGGCCTATCGCATCGTTGATGCGCATTTGGCGAAGACGCCGTTCATGGTCGGCGGGCGCTTGACCATCGCCGACCTGTCGTTGGCGGGTTATGTGTTCATGCCTGAAGACACGGGTATCGCGCTGGACGAATTCGTTCATATCGAGGCCTGGAAAGCGCGGATCAAGGGCACGCCAGGCTGGAAACACCCCTATGACCTGATGCCGCGGACAGCGCCTGTTCAAGCGCCATTCGGATGACTGGTCGTGACAAGCGCTAGCGCATGACTACGCTCAGGACGTAAGACACATTCTGCAACAACTGGCCAGTTGGCCCTGATGGATCTCGCTCACCCGCTGCAGATGGAAGGCCGCACTGGTTTGCAGGTCGCCCCATGGGGGGGCCGGAACTCACGGGGTGTCATGTGCAACCCCCGTGCTACTCCAAGCGGAGGCTCTACATGCTCAAAAAATGCTTGTTGGCTTTGGCAATCGGCGCGGTTTTGTCAGCGTCGGCCGTGTTGGTGCCTGACTCCATTGGCGGTGCGTCCAGCGCGTATGCGAAGGATGGCGGTGGTGGAGGTGGCGGCGGCCATGGCGGCGGCGGTGGCGGCGGTGGTCATGGCGGCGGTGGGGGTGGTAGCGGTGGTGGAGGCGGCGGCGGTGGCGGTGGTCACGGCGGCGGCAGCGGTGGTGGAGGTGGTCATGGTGGTGGCAGTGGAGGCGGCGGCAGTGGCGGCGGTGGAGGCCACGGTGGCAGTGGGAGCGGACACAGCGGCGATGGCGGCGGGCATGCCAGCTCAGGCCGTGGTGAAAGTGGACGCAATGGCGCCGATGATGGTGCCAACCATGAGGCCAACCATGAGGCCAACCACGAAGCGAATCACGAAGCGAATCACAGTGTTGGCGAGGCCCACGGTGTAGGGCATGGCGCCGATGATGGTGCCGATCATGATGTCGGCGATGATCATGGCGGTGACCGCACCTAGCATTTGAGTGGCCCGTACCGGCCTCTTCGCGGGTAAACCCGCTCCCACAGGATCTTCACTGGCCTTGAAAGCAGTGGAATACCTGTGGGAGCGGGTTTACCCGCGAAGAGGCCGGTACGGGCACTGCACATTTCAAATCGACAACCGCACCACCCGGTTATCCATAACCTGATGCTCCTGCCCCCGCCTTTTGTTCACCACCAACTCGCCAATCGCAATCAGCCGGGTCCGGGTGATGTTGCGCGACAGCCCCAGCAACTGCGCGGTATGCACCTGGTTGTAATGGCAAAAACGGTACGCCGAGCGCAGCAGGGCATTTTCGACCTTCTCGTACAGCCCCCCAGGCTGCTCCTCGTACAATTGGCTAAACGCCCGCTGCAGCAGTTCCTCCACGGCATTGCTGGCAGGCTCCTCCTGCCGTTCGATACGCAGGTTGGACAGCCGCAAATCCTGCGCCTGGATCACCCCGTCAGCACAGGTCAACAAGCTGTGGTGAATAACGTTTTCCAACTCACGGATATTGCCCGGCCACGCGTAGTCAACCAGCTTGGCCTGGGCCGTCGGGTTCAATTCCACCGGCCCGTAGCCCAGCCGGTCGCTGTAGCTACGAATGAAATGACGCGCCAATGGCAGGATGTCACCTGGCCGGTCACGCAGCGGGTGCAACTGCAAGGTCACCACGTTCAGCCGGTAATACAAGTCTTCGCGAAAATGCCCGGCATTGATGGCCTTCTCCAACTGCACGTTGGTCGCCGCCAGTACACGCACATTGATCGGAATGCTTTTGCGTGAACCCAGCCGCACCACTTCGCGCTCCTGCAACACCCGCAGCAGCTTGACCTGGATCGGCAAGGGCAGGTCGCCAATCTCATCGAGAAACAGCGTGCCGCCGTCAGCCTCCTCGAACCAGCCGGCCTTGGCCGCCAGGGCGCCGGTGAAGGCGCCTTTTTCATGGCCAAACAGTTCGGCCTCCACCAGCGACTCGGAAAACGCCCCGCAATTGACCGCGACGAATGGGCCGTTATGCCGGCCGCTGAGGTTATGAATATGGCGTGCGACCAGCTCCTTGCCCGTGCCGGTTTCGCCGGTGATCAGCACGCTCGCCTCACTCGGCGCGACCTGTTGCAGGTGGGCGAGCAGCGCCTGTGACCTGGGGTCTTCGAAAACCTGCGCGGTCGCCCTGATCGAGGTGGCCAGTGTCGGGGACGGGGGGAGGGTCAGCAGTTGCATGGGCAATCCTCAGGAGTAGAAGGAGGGGGCAGGGCGCTTGCTGTTGAGGGCCCACTCGCCCAACTCATGGATGCGGTAGTCCACGGGGTCGTGCAGGGTCTGTGTCCTCAGGTTGCGCCAGTGGCGGTCGAAGCGCAGCGAGGCGTGGGTAGCGCGGGCACCGGTGACCTCGAACAGCCGGTTGCAGATATCCAGGCCATGGCGGCTGGCTGCAACCTTGGCAGTGCCGATGGCCAGGGCCAGGTCGCCGCGCTCCTCTGCGCTTAAGGCATGCTCCTTGGCCCAGGCGCTATCGAGCTGGCGGGCAGCGCGTTCGATCAGCAAACGGACGCTTTCCAGGCCGACCCAGAACTCGCCGTAATGGCGCAGCACATAAGGGTCTTCGGCAGTGGTGGTGGCGTTTGAGCGGAACCACGGCCGGCTTTCCTTGAGGGTGTACTGGCGGGCTTCCTCGTACGCGCCTTCGGCGATGCCCAGGAACAGGTTGGCGAAATGCAGCTGCGCGATCAGCGGGCGCAAGGCGGCGAAGGGCGTGCTCAGCGGCCCTGGGTCGAGCAGCAGTTCAGAGTGCTCGACCCGCACCCGTTCAAACGTGGCGCTGCCGCTGTCGGTCTGGCGTTGGCCGATGTTGTGCCAGTCGCTGTGCAGGCTGATACCGGTACGGCCACTGGGGATCGCGGCGATCAGCAGTTTGCCGCCCGCGCGTTCGTCCACGGCGGAGGCGATCAGCATTTCCGAGTCGCTGGCACCGGAGCAGAAGCTCTTCTTGCCAGAGAATTCGCACCAACCGTCGAAGTGCTTGACCACGGTGCGTGTGTCCAGCGGGTTGAGGGCGTTACCCCAAAACCACTGCTTGCGTGCAGTCTGCTCGAACCACGGCTGCCATTGGTCTGGGCGCGAAAACAGGCGCACGGTGGCCAGCATCAGGTGATGGAAACCGAAGACGTGGGCAATGGAGCTGTCGACCCGGGCGAACTCGCGCACCACTTCGAAAGTATCGAACCAGCTCGCGCCTTGGCCACCGAACGCCTGTGGGATAGCCAGCGACAACAGGCCGCTGCCACGTAGCGCGTCGCGCTCAACCTTGGGCGTGCCGCCGCGCTCGTCACGCTCGACGGCGGTCTGGGCGAACTGCCCAGCCAACTCGCGGGCGATGGCCAGGGCAGGGCGTGGTGCCGTGTTTACCGGTGCATTCATGGCCGCTCCTCAGGCGCTTTTGCGCAGCGCGTGATGGGCGCCGAACAGCGGCACGGCACGTTCGGCGGCCAGGCGGATACGCGCGGCGAGGGCCTCACTGGAAACGCGGTAGTCGGCCAGTTCCGCTTGGCTGGCAAACACACCAATCGGCAGTGTCAGGGCCTGCAGGAAGCTGAACAGCGGGCGCAACTGGTGATCGAGCACCAGCGCGTGGCGCTCACTGCCCCCAGTGGCGGCGAGCAGCACTGGGGTGTCGACCAGGGCGTCCTGGCCGATCAGGTCGAACAGGTGCTTGAAGTGGCCAGTGAAGCTGCCGCGGTACACCGGCGTGGTCACCACCAGCAGGTCGGCCTTTTCCACCAGCCGCAGTTGCTGCTCCACGGCCTCGGGCAGCTCGCTGCGCCACAGGGCACTGCCCAACGGGCGGGCAATGTCACCCAGGTCGATGAGGTGAGGCTTGATGTTGAGGTGTTCGGCCAGTTCCGCGAGGATCGCCTCGGTCAGGGCCAAGGTGCGCGAAGGGCGGGAAGTACCGCCAGACAGGGCGACGACATTCAGTGGGGTGCTCATGGGCAAGTCTCCGGTTCGGGTTGAGCGGGGACTTTGCTGGAGCAATCGTCGTGCCGTTTATAAAATCTATTTTAGATCAACTGCTTACGCGTTTTAGCGCCCGGGGCGATGTTGCCGTGCGGGCGCTGGCTGTTGATCGGGTGTTGCGCTGCAGACAGTTGGCCGGGTGTTGGCGGCTGTACAGTTGGGAGCGTTATAGAGGATTTGGGAGGTGACCTAAAAGAATAAGAACTTATATTCTTATTCCGTTGACCACTCGGGGCGCCGCCCGCGCGGCGCTCGATCTCATAGGCGCTGCAAATCCCATGGCGAACCCCTAGCAACCCATCGCCACATCCACCCCTAACCATGCGGCACTGCCTTGGTCGCCGCATTGCCCGCATATTCAGGCTTCAAGTGCCCCTGCTCATCCAGCAGGTACGCATCCATCACCTCGCGCACCACCGGCCCTGCCACGCGCCCGCCCGCTTCGCCGTTCTCGATCATCACCGCCACCACCACGCTTGGGTGATCGGCCGGTGCGAAGCCGACGAACAGGGCGTTGTCGCGGTGCCGTTCCAGGGTCTTGTTGCGGTTGTAGCGCTCGCCTTGCTTGATCGCCACCACCTGCGCCGTGCCGCTCTTGCCGGCGATGCGGTACTGGGCGCCGGCCGCCGAGGCGCGGGCGATGCCGCGGGGGTCGTGCATGACCATTTGCATGCCTTGGCTGACCTGGTCCCAGGCGCGTTTGTCATGCAGCACGATGTCGGGCATCGGGTTGGGGTCGACCGGGGTCTCGCCACCCACCGTCATGGCCAGGTGCGGGCGGTGCCATACACCCTTGCTCGCCAGCAGGCTGGTGGCCTGGGCCAATTGCAGCGGGGTGACCTGCATGTAGCCCTGGCCGATCCCCAGGATCAACGTCTCGCCCGGGAACCAGGCCTGGCGGCGCGTGGCGCGCTTCCATTCGGCGGAAGGCATCAGCCCGGACGCTTCCTCGAACATGTCCAGCGACACCTTCTGCCCCAGGCCGAACTCGGCCATGTAGTCGTGCAGGCGCTCGATCCCCAGCTTGTGCGCGAGGTCGTAGAAGTAGGTGTCGTTGGACCGCATGATGGCGGTGTACATGTCTACCCAGCCGTCACCGCTGCGGTTCCAGTTGCGGTATTTGTGTTCGTAGTTGGGCAGCTCGTAGTAGCCCGGGTCGAACACCCGGCTGCCGGGGGTGATCACGCCACTGTCCAGACCGGCGATGGCCACTTCCGGCTTGACCGTCGAGCCCGGCGCATACAAACCGCGCAGCACGCGGTTGAACAGCGGCCGGTCGATGGAATCGCGCAGGGCCGCGTACTGCTTGAAACTGATGCCTTTGACGAACAGGTTGGGGTCGAAGCTTGGGTTGCTGACCATCGCCAGCACGTCGCCATTGGCTGGGTCCAGCACCACCACCGAACCACGGCGGTCGCCCAGGGCCTTTTCGGCCGCCAGTTGCAAGTGGCTGTCCAGGCTCAGGGTGATGTCCTTGCCGGGGATCGGGGCCTTGTGGTTGAGCACGCGCATGACCCGGCCCTGGGCGTTGGTCTCGACTTCTTCATAGCCCACCTGGCCGTGCAGCTGGCGTTCGTAGAAGTGCTCGATACCGGTCTTGCCGATCGACTGCGTACCGCGATACTCGGTGCTGTCGAGGGTCTTGGCTTCTTTCTCGTTGATGCGCCCGACATAACCCACCGAATGGGCGAAATGCTCGGCCAGTGGGTATTCGCGGATGAACTGCGGTTCTACCTCAAGGCCGGGCAGGCGGAACTGGTTGACCGCAACCAGGGCGATCTGTTCTTCGTTCAGGCCGACCATCAGGGTGACCGGCTCGAAGGGTTTGCGGCCGCGGCGCAGGTCCTTGTCGAACTGCCGGCGGTCATCCTCCGAAAGGCTCAACACCTGCGCCAGGGTATCCAGCACCTTGGCCGAGTCGCCGGCCCGCTCACGGGTCATGGTCAGGTCGAAACTGGGCTTGTTGTCGGCCAGCACCACACCGTTGCGGTCGTAGATCAGCCCGCGCTCAGGGGCGATGGGCAGCACGTGCACGCGGTTGTTTTCCGACACGGCGCTCTGCTGGTCATGTTGCAGCACCTGCAGCACATAAAGGCGGCCCACGAGGACGGCGACCAGGGTGAAGACCAGGGTGGCGCAGGCGATCAGCCGGCGGTTGACCAGGTGCTTTTCCTTTTCGTGGTCCTTGAGGGGGATGGGCTGCGGCATGGGTGGCTCTGTGGGGTGGCGGTGTGGCCGGGCGGCGGCCCCGGGGCCGGCGATGCTACGCAACCCCTCCCTTTCGCTCAAGGCAGGCGGCCTTGGGCCGGGGCCGGCGATCAGCTGTTGGCCCCGGTATCAGGGTGTTCACGGCGAACATGAAGATTTGTTCATGCCTGTATTCGGATGGCTGCACAGAGCGGGCGTGGAAGGTTGTTTTTGGATCCACAGAACAACTGCTGTGCGATAAGCGAACGAAATAATCATCAAGCGCTAAATTCATAACACATTGAAAATTAACAAATTGTTGTATTTATTCGTTCTGGTCTTGCCGCTTTATGTCGTCGTATTGGCGTTTACCAAAATTCATCCTGTTGTCTGTGGATCCATTATCTGGTTGATTAGCGCCTGACGACGGCCAGCCGTCCGGCCGTGCGCGACGACAATTACAAGAAGGGTCCAGTCATGAATGGCTTATCTGGGGCACGGAACTGTCAACGTTCCTTCTGCTCTGCTTGCGTGTGCACGTCTGTCCTCCCGCCTGTGGCCCGCATCGGCCTGCAGGTGGCCCCATGAACATCGATCTCAAGCAACGTCTGGACAATGACCCGATGGGCCGCTTCCAGTGCCTGGCCATCGGCATTTGCATCGTGCTGAACATGATCGATGGCTTTGACGTGCTGGTGATGGCCTTCACGGCCGCCTCGGTGTCTGCCGAGTGGGGCCTGAGTGGGGCGCAGGTGGGGCTGCTGCTCAGCGCCGGCCTGTTCGGCATGGCGGCAGGGTCACTGTTTATTGCGCCGTGGGCCGACCGCGTTGGCCGGCGCCCATTGATTCTGTTCTGTCTGGCGCTTTCCGGTTTCGGCATGTTGCTCTCGGCGTTGAGCCAGAGCCCGTTGCAACTGGCGCTGCTGCGCGGGCTGACCGGCCTTGGCATCGGCGGCATCCTGGCCAGCAGCAATGTGATCGCCAGTGAATATGCCAGCAAACGCTGGCGTGGCCTGGCAGTGAGCCTGCAGTCCACGGGGTATGCCCTGGGCGCGACCTTGGGCGGCTTGTTGGCGGTATGGCTGCTGGGCCACTGGGGCTGGCGTTCGGTGTTCCTGTTCGGCGGCATCGTCACGGTGCTGGTGATCCCGCTGGTGCTGCTGTGGCTGCCGGAGTCGCTGGACTTTTTGTTGGCACGCCGCCCGGCGAATGCCTTGGCGCGGGTCAATCGGTTGGCCGACAAACTCGGGCAACCGGCACTGTCCCAGCTGCCGCCGCCCGCGCAAAGCGTGCCTGGTGCCGCCACAGGGTTCAGGCAGTTGCTGACCCCCGCCATGCGCCGCACCACGCTGGTGATCTGGTTGCTGTTCTTCCTGGTGATGTTCGGCTTCTACTTCGTCATGAGCTGGACCCCGAAGCTGCTGGTCGCGGCTGGCTTGTCGGCGCAGCAGGGCATTACCGGCGGGGTGCTGCTGAGCGTTGGCGGCATCCTTGGTGCGGCGCTGATTGGCGGCCTGTCGTCACGCTGGCCACTGAGCCGCGTGTTGGCGATGTTCATGCTGGTCACGGCCGGGCTGCTGGTGCTGTTCGTGGCCAGCGGGTCATCGGTCACTGCCGCGCTGGCGCTGGGCTTGCTGATCGGGCTGTTCGCTAACGGTTGCGTGGCTGGGCTGTATGCGCTGTCACCGGTGGTCTATGACGCGTCGGTGCGCGCCACCGGGGTGGGCTGGGGCATCGGCATTGGCCGGATCGGCGCAATCCTGTCGCCGACCGTGGCCGGCGTACTGCTCGACGGCGGCTGGCAACCGCTGCACCTGTATGGGGTGTTTGCCAGTGTCTTCGTGCTTGCTGCTGGTTGCCTGCTTTTGCTCAAGCCAGCGTCGCGGCCGGGGCAGGCAGTGATGGCCGATGCCTAGGGTCGTATCCCAGCAAAATTTTGCCAAGAATGGGTGAGGCTGGCAGGTGTACGCCGCAGCAATTTTGCCGGCATTGAGATCGAGCGCCGCCCGCGCGGCGCTTCGCAGCACAAGGCTGCTCCCACATCTGTTTCGGGCCAATTATTCCTGTGCCATGAGCGCGCGCCCCCTTGGCGCCTGACACGATGTTGAGTCGGACCAACAAGGCGGTCGCGCGCAAATATCACAGGCCTCACTGGCCCGAAACAGATGTAGGAGCAGCCTTGTGCTGCGAAGCGCCGCGCGGGCGGCGCTCGATCTCATGGCCACCCAATGCGTCGTGGCGAGCACTTATCCCTCCTGCGCCGACTCAGTGCAGCGCGGGGTGCACTGCGATAAGATTACCGCTCATGTCTCTGGAAACTGCCTGGATGAGCAAGCCCGGTCAATTGGTGCTGGTTACGCTTCGCAAGATGATCGCCTCCGGCGAATTGGCGGCCGGCGAGCGTCTGATGGAAATCCCCACCGCCGAACTGTTCGGTGTCTCGCGGATGCCGGTGCGCATGGCATTTCGCACCCTCGAGCAGGAGGGCCTGCTGGTGCGTTTTGGCGGGCGTGGGTTTCAGGTGCGTTCCGTCAGCGCAGACGACATCGCCGGTGCGGTCGAGGTGCGTGGCGTGCTGGAAGGCCTGGCTGCGCGCCAAGCGGCAGAGCGTGGGCTATCCGCTGAAGCGCGCGCAGCGCTGCAGCGCTGCCTGGTCGAAGGCGACCAGCTGTTCGACAAGGGTTTTGTCACCGAGGAAGACCTGCAGGCCTACCATGACCTCAACATGCGCTTCCACCAGGTGATCATCGCGGCCAGCCACAACCCGGCGATTGCCGATGCCCTGGCGCGCAATGACCACCTGCCGTTTGCCTCGGTCACTGCGCTGGCCGTGGACCGCCATGACCTGGCGCGTGAGTACCGGCGCTTCAACTATGCACACATGCAGCACCATTCGGTGTTCGATGCCCTGGTCAGCGGGCAGGGCGCCCGCGCCGAGGCCATCATGCGCGAGCACGCCAATGCCACCTTGCGCTACGCCGAGACGTTCGGCGCGGCCACGGCCGATGCGCGCATGAAGGTCATCCTGCCCTCGTCTTAAAGCGCTTCAGATATCCAGCACCAGCAGTGGCGTTTTCGAGCGCGAGCAGCAGGGCGTGAACTGATCGTTCTGCGCCTGCTCCTGTTCCGTGAGGAACAGGTCGCGATGCTCCGGTGTGCCTGCCAGCACGCGCGTCAGGCAGGTGCCGCAAATGCCTTGCTCGCACGACATGGCGATCGCGATGCCGTGCTGTTCAAGCACCTGCACCACACTCTGGTCGGCGGGCACCTCGAAGACCTGGCCGGTGCTGTTCACCTGCACCGAGAAGCTGCCGTCGTTCTGCGTATCAACCGGCGCGGCGGCAAAGTATTCGCGGTGCAGGCAGGCCTCCTGCCAGCCCTGCGCCTTGGCGCTTTCCAGCACATGCTGCATGAACCCGCCTGGGCCGCACACATACAGGTGCATATCGTCTTGCGGGTTGGCCAATACCTGGGCGATGTCCAGTGCAGTTTCAGGTTGCTCGTCGAAATGCACGAACAGGCGGTCGGCGAAGGCGGCACCGCGCATGCGTTCGACGAAGGCTGCACGTTCGCTGGAACGGGCGCAGTAATGCAGTTCGAAGTCCTCGCCGCTGTAGGCCAGTTGCTCGGCCATGCAGAGGATCGGCGTAATGCCGATGCCACCTGCGAACAACAGGCTGCGACGGGCGCCCAGGGCCAGGGGGAACAAGTTGCGCGGTGCGCTGATACGCAAGCGGGCACCGTTGTGCACCTGCTCGTGCAGGCTGCGCGAGCCGCCACGTGAGGCAGGGTCCTTGAGTACGCCGATCAGGTAACGGTGGCGTTCTTCGGGGTGATTGCACAGTGAATACTGGCGGACTTGCCCATCCGGCAGGTGCACGTCAATGTGCGCGCCTGCGCTAAAGGGCGGTAGCAGGCTGCCATCGATTGCGGCCAGCTCGAAGCTGCAGATGTCCTGCGCTTCGTCGTTACGGGAAACCACTACGGCATCGATCATGTCCGCTCCTCGTCAGGCTGGGCTTGCGCTGGTCGCGATCAGTTGGGCTTGGGCCGTGCGTTCGTTGGCGATCAGGCGCTCCAGTATCTTGCGCGACTGGACCCCGCCGGCATCGATGTTGAGCTTGAGCAGGTTGCGCTCGGGGTAGGCGAGCAGGTTCTGTTGCTGGCGTTCGAGCATTTCCAGGTCTTCGCTGAAAATCTTGCCCTGGCCTTCGCGGATGTTGGCGGTCAGCGTTTCGTCGTGCGCTGCAAAGTTGCGCGCCATGCCCCAGAAGTACCAGATCGAGGTGTCGGTCTCTGGGGTGATGAAGTCGACCACGATGCTCGAGGCTTTGTGCTGCACATCGGCGTGATAACCCCCTTTGCCTGCGTGGGCCACGCCAACTTCGATCAGCACATGGCTGGGTGGGGTGAAGCGGCAGATCTGCCAGCGGTCCACCGGCACATCGTCGGCCAGGCCGTTGCCGCGCAGGGCCATGCGCCAGAACGGCGGTGCCATGATGTTTTCCATGTGCCGGGCAGTCACCACTTCGTCACCGGTGACGGTGGTTACGGGCGGGGCTTCGTCGATTTCCTTCTGACCAATGCTGGAGGCATGCACGTAGGTTTCGTGGGTCAGGTCCATGAGGTTGTCGATCATCAGCCGGTAGTCGCAGCCAATGTGGAACAGCCCGCCGCCGTAGGCCCACGCGTCATTCACCGCCCACTCCAGGTGCGGGATCAGGCTTGGGTCCGCTTGCGCCTGGTCGCCGGGCCAGACCCAGATGAAGCCGTAGCGCTCGACCACCGCGAAGGTTTTGTTGCAAGGGAAGCCCCTGACCCGCTGCCCTGGCATCTCGACGGTCTTGCCGTCGCAGCCCATCACCAGGCCATGGTAGCCACACACCAGGTTGCCGTTTTCGACATAGCCCAACGACAGCGGGGCGCCGCGGTGCGGGCAAAAATCTTCCACCGCAGCTACCCGGTTTTCGTGGCCCCTATAGAACACGATCCGCTCCCCGCAGACCTGACGGCCCAGCGGTTTCTCGGCGATTTCATCGGGGGTGCAGGCGACATACCACGTGTTTTTGGGGTACATGAAGGCTCTCCGGAGTAGCGATTGTTTTTATTTAATGGATCCATTAAATGTGGCGGAGGGCGGCCCGGTCAACGATTATGGCATTTTTTGCTGATTTATCTGGGCGATTATCGGACTGCTATGAGTGGTTCTTTGTTTTATGGATCCATTAGCCGGGGTTTTCAGCACCGCTGGATGTCACCCTACCGCGCTTGAACGATCCGGAACCTGACGAAACCAATCCCGACCTCGCCTGGCACAAAAAGCAGTGGCATGCAGTGCCTAGCGAGACCCTGACCGAACAGGTTTTTTTCAGGTCCTGGACTTCGGCGCGATCACGTTTGAAGCCAGTGGTCGAGACGTTGGCCAGGTTGTTGGAAATGGTGTCCAGGGCGGACAGGCCGGTTTTAGCGACCCAGCGAGCCGGAAGCATGCTGTTCTCCTCGTGCGCCTGTTTACGGCACCCGTTCAAATGTGATTAGCCGATTTGCAATTGAGCGCTTGTACTCATTGAATGTTAGGAAGTATTAGCGCCAAGGTTCAGCGTCGAAAACTAGTAGAAGTACCAGGTGACCCGTTCCACTCGCGACGCCGAAGGTTGACTTCCAGATCACCCTTTCCGCTTGCCAGACCGACCCGGACCAGAACGCCTTCGCAACACGGGAGCTGGATGGCAAGAATGGCTCGCTGCCGATCGGCCCCATTGCAAAGGGTGTCTTCAAGTAGGCCCAACACAATGATGAAAATAATCTGTCTTGGTGACACAACCGATCATGGCGGAGATTCAGTTGGAACTCACTCAATAGTGTCTGTTTTGGGTTTGCGGCTTCGTTTTAGGTATAAAGTTTTCTAATGGCTGATGATGCAACCATGGGGTCAGGGTCTTTGGATAGTTGTTGCAGGATGTCTTTGGGCACCTTGGGGTTGCAGGCAATTCGGTGTCTTACAGTTGCGTCCGAATCGATTGCGAGTCGCTCGAAGACCGTTCTATTAAGTTTTCGTTTGGTTGCTATTTTCCATCGGATATCTATGTCGCTGCTCTTCGAGAGACGGTCTATGATGTCGTCGGGAATGTTTTTGTTTCCAGCTACGCATCGTGCGAGCTCCGGGTAGTTATTAAGTATTTCAGTCCATACTTCAAGTGAGGCAGTTTGGTGTGCAAACGTGGTATCTTCATCATCGTCGCAAAGGATCCTGAATTCTTCAGCTGTAATACTCATCTACTTCCCCTTTGGTCCTTGCGTTGCACCTCGATCATTAATCTTTCTCTCTGGGCGGAGTGTGCTTCGATTTTGTTGGGGATGCTCTCTCAGTGGATGTTTGATGCGCCTGTTGGTAGTAGTTTTCCAATTTCCTTCAGAGGCTCATCTTGCCTTTCATATAGATGGGTGTTGATGTAGGTCTGGCATTCTGGCGTGAAGTTCATCGGTTAAATCCCCATGCTATTCTTCCCACTTTTTTTGTGTTGCCTCAAAGCAAATTGTTCTTTCATTTTTTCTGTTAAAAGCATTTATATGAGCCTTGTCTCTGTTGTCATACTCCACGCGAAAGCCCCGATGCTCATCTAGAAATCGTCCCCCGTTGAAGGGTTCCGGTATGAATTTGGCCGGATTAGGAACGGAATCTTTGGCGGAGATTTGAGTGTGTCCTAGGGCGCTGTTCATAGCTTGATTGTAGTCGTCGTGCAACTCGTCGTATTGACGCTCTTTCCTGGTTCTCTCTCTTTCTAGTTATTTTCTCTTGTCTTTAGCGCTGCATGGGTTGGCGGTTCTTGTCAGTTCAAGTGGGTCGATCCACTGTCTCGGGTTTGGCGCGTACTGGTACGTATTAATCTCGCCATCAAGCACTACTGGATCCTTACTAATAAACCTTGCTGTCCGAGGATCAGTAGCGATGGTGAAAAATGGTGTCATTTTGTTTCTTGATTGGTGGCTGACTTGTGATGGGTGGAGCATCTTTGTGATGCTCCACTATCCGATAATTGGGCGCTATTGTTGCTGCTTCTTTCGCAAATCTAAATTGTAGTGCGCGACCTGCTTGACATTTGTGACGGTGTCTTTCGATAAGCGTTCTAGAATTTCAATAGGTGTTTTTTGATTTGCAGCAATAGCCTGCCTAACACGAGGCTCTTCGTCTCTGGATAAAAGGTGCATGCTGTCGAGGTCTAGTTTACGTTTTCTAGCTACAGTGTGGCGAGTTTTCCAGTTACCACTAAGGGCTAGTTTGGCGAGGATAATGGCTGGTATGGTGTTGTTTTGTAATAGCATTAACTCGTAATCCGCATGTTGCTCAAGCATGCTTTCCCAGACGTGCATCTCTGCCTCATCTGAAATTGCCCTGCTTTTAAGTGTCGGGTCATCGCTTTCGATTAAACCCACAAATTCAGCTGCTGAATTTATCATTTCTTTTCCTGGTACTTTAATAATTTTAAGTCATCTGGCGACCAGTTGGGTTTTTGTATTTTTTTTGCCAGTAACAGTCGGTGCTTAATAGGAGAACACTTCATCAAATGACGCCGTCATTTTTCACCTGCCGGGCTCAGATGGAGTTGAGATTATAGCCGTGCTGCGAACGGCGTACGGTATTCTGTAGTATTTGTTGCGTTCTCGCTCATCAAATTCCCGAATGTTGTTTTGTCCGGCACCCTTTCTTTCTTAGTGGCAAGTGTTCTTTCTGACGTACCCCAAGCTCTATACACGCTGCTCCAAGAAACTTGAGAATCCTCACTTGTAAGCTCCATCGGTGTACCGAGGTGATTGCACTGGTACCTGACAATTGTGCAAATGATTTTTGGCTTCGGGTTGTTTTGCCACACCGGATCGTGCCCAATCGCATAGGGTGAGGTATAGCTTGGCTGTGCTGGGTGATGTTGTTGAGGGCATCTACGCAGGCGGTCGTACAGGTCCTAGGTGAGCTTGCCGGTCTTGCCGTTCTCAATCCGCTCCAGCAGGTTACCGCGCTCGTCGTAGCGGTACTGCGTGCTGCAGTAGCTGCGCAGCACGTTGCCCATCAATTTGCGTGGCGAGTGCGAGTGCGAGTGCGGATTCGGACCGGGTGGTGCCTCGGTGTCCAGCAGGTTGCTCGCTGGGTCAAAGGCAAATGTTTCCTTCTCGTAGTTCAGGCTGGCTTCAAGCAAACGACCAACCGGGTCATAACGGTAGCGCAGATCGCCACGGTTCAAGTCTTTGATGTGCTATAGCTGCCCGGCTTCGTCATAACGGTAGGTGCGCGCCGCTATGCGTTTGGACTCACCTTGCCGAGCCAGCGTCTGTTCCATCAGCCGTCGCTCACGCGGCTTGACACCACAGACACAAAATGTATTTGGCAGTTTCGTGCTGATAATATGATGTGATATTTTAAAGATCGCCGTAACTTTTAACTTTCATGAGGGTGGAGGTGCCTGATCTGACATAGGTCGCACTAATAGTGCACTCGTATAGCTTTGTTTTTCCATGAAAAGAGTAGTCAATTGAGATTTGAGTTGAGAAATCGCTAGCGAAAAGTCTTAATTCGTCACTGATGCTTTCGTCAAAGTCAAATTGTGGGTTTATAATGGTGGCTTCTGGTAGTTTTATGGCTCCGTAATATTTCCAGTCTTCATCGATGAATGCGTAGAATTCTTTGTGATATAGTTCGGACGAGAAATAGCTCAAACACTCGGTGAGTGAATGAAATTCCTTGCTTAGGATGGTTTCAGATCTTAATGATTTTATTTTCTTAAGGATCTCATCCGTCTCTGTTAGCTCTAGTTTTTCTATCTTTTCGTAATTTTCAGGGAATATCTTTCGGATTTTTTTCTCATGGCTATTCTGTATTTTTTTTCCTTGTGCTTTTCTGTACAGTAACTCATTGTCGTGCGGTGTGATAGTCAATTGCAGCACTCCTTAATGTAAAGTGCTTTCCCTTTCCCATTACGGGTTTGTGGTCGATTATGTCTGCTCGTTCTGGGATTTTCATCGTCATCTAATTTTCACTTTCTAGTGTTTTGGACTCAGTTTCAAGCTCTAGAGGATTCGTCCAATTCGTTGGGTTTGGGACATGCACATAAATGTAAATGCCGCCCGTAAAGCCAATCGGGTCCTTTCCAATAAAGCGACCAAGGCTGGAATCATAGTAGCGATATCGGTTGTAATGAAGACCTGTCTCGATGTCAAAGTACTGCCTCTGAAAACGTAGTGGATTACGGTTGAGTACGGGTCCGGTACCATTGTCTCGATTTTTCTCAGCATGTCCCCACGCCCTATATGTTCCTTTCCATTCTACTTGTCCATTCTTGGATGTCAGCTCCATCGGTGTGCCCAAATGATTACACTGATACCAAGCACGGGTGTCGAATGGCTTCGGTGCTGACTTTTGCTGCCAAACCGGATCTCGTTCGACGTCATAGGGGAAGTCATAGTTCGGCTGATGCAGCATCTCTTCAATATGATTCATCACCCCTTGTGCGACCGGAACGAAGGTCCCAGGCTCATACACATAGTGCGTGGTTTGCCCTTTGCCATCCCGACCGCGTTCATTGCCGTTGGCATCCATGATGCGGGGGGGCCATACCTTCCGTTTGAAACCCATTCTCGTGCCGCCCTCAATCGGTACACGTACATTGCCGCTATGGAGAACAGCCTGATCAGCTCTCAATTTTAGGTTGGGAGTGGCGGCAACAGACATACTGCTGGGATGTCTGTTGTTCCCCTATCCCGATTGGGTCGGTTACCTCAGCGATGGACGCTGCCGTGTGAAGCGCTGGCGATCAGGCTGGCGCCGCACGCGGTCTTCATGCCGTCGAGCGCAACGGGGATGCCATTGACGCGGTAGGTGTCACTGCCTTCGATGATTGGGAATTCACCTTTGCATAGAGGGCAGAAGACCATGTTGCGTTTGCCGGCCATGGGTTTGCCGTTGAGGTTTGTATTGGCTATGCACTCAATAACTTTGCCTCCGTGATCGGTTGAGTCGTTAAGCCTTATAATCTTCAACATTCGGTTTGGCTCCTATTTATGATTCTGCTGAATCGGATTTTGGGGTGGGAGATACTTCTGCTCGACCCTCATCAATTGAAAGTAGGTAGGATCTAAGAATTTCAAGTACTTCGGTTTTCGTAAACATAAATTCTTCACCTGCATCCATTCCACTTAAGGTGTACATTATTTCATTCAGCTGGATATCATCGGAGCGATGGATTTTTTCATCTAGGCTGATCAGGTATGTGTATTTGGAGAACTCTAACGGGTTGTACTCTCTTGACGAGAGGAAATTAATCATGTTTTGTACGATGCGTTTTTTTTCTTTTCTGCTGAGCATGGCTTCGCCTCCTAACACGTGCAGTTTAATTTTTTTCCATCAGGTGTTGCTAGTCCTTGTTCGATATCCAGCTTAGTAGGAGGATAATGGGGCAAGTCTATTAGTTCGCCATTGATGGATTTAGGGTGAACTCGATTTATTTTTCCAGAATGATCATACGTCTCTTCCCATGTTCGCACCTGTCCTGTCTTAGGATTCCACTCGGTCGTTCGGGATCTTCCTCTCGTAGGACCTGGAGTGCGGGCTAAAGCTTCCCTCTCGTGGTATCGAATTCTTCCGTCCGGAAGAGCCCGCTCCCTTACTGCTTTTGCTTGAGCAGTTTCTAAGATGGATAATTTGCGTTCTAGAGTGGCGGTAGGTCGGAAATCTCTGTTTGAAGCCAGACCAAACGGATCCGTCCATTCAATCGGGTTAGGAGCATAAACGTAGATGTTAAGGCCGCCTGCGAAACCTATTGGATCCCTACTGATGAATCGACCTGTTTGCGGGGAGTAGTACCGGTGGCGATTAAAGTGCAAGCCTGTTTCAACATCGTAGTACTGGCCTTGAAAACGCAGCGGATTACAGCTCTGTGCCAACTCGGTGTCATTGGGTCGTTTCTCCCTTGCATGTCCCCATGCTCTATATGTATTGCTCCGCCCAATTAATCCTTCATCGGAAGTAAGCTCCATCGCTGTACCCAAATGATCACATTGATACCAGTCAAGAGTGTCGAATGGCTTCGGTGCTGTCTTTTGCTGCCAAACCGGATCTCGTTCGACGTCGTAGGGGAAGTCATAATTCGGCTGATGCAGCATCTCTTCAATATGGTTCATCACCCCTTGCGCGACCGGAACGAACGTGCCTGGTTCAAACACATAATGTGTGGTCTGCCCCTTGCCGTGTCGGCCTCGCTGCTCGAACGCCAGCGTGTCACCGTCCCAGATAAATAGCGTCAGATCGCAGCCCAGCTTCTCATCCAGCGCACGCCGCGCATTCTCATTCCAAACCGGTCCAGCCTGGACACGATTGCGGTACTTCGAGCGCGAGTCTTTGTAGACACGGCGGCCTAAAGCGTCATAGCCAAACTCGACAACCAGCCGATCGTCCTCGTATCTACGCAGGCGGTCGTACAGGTCCCAGGTGAACTTGCCAGCCTTGCCATTCTCTATCCGCTCCAGCAGATTGCCGCGCTCGTCGTACCGGTATTGCGTTCCGCAGTAGCTGCGCAGCACGTTGTCCATCAGCTTGCGTGGCGAGTGCGGATTTGGCCCGGGCGGTGCCTCGGGGTCCAGCAGGTTGCTCGCTGGGTCAAAGGCAAATGTTTCCTTCTCGTAGTTAAGGCTGGCTTCAAGCAAACGACCCACCGGGTCATAACGGTAGCGCAGATCGCCACGGTTCAAGTCTTTGATGTGGCATAGCTGCCCGGCTTCGTCATAACGGTAGGTGCGAGCCGCTATGCGTTTGGACTCACCTTGCCGAGCCAGCGTCTGTTCCAGCAACTGGCCATTCGGGCTCCAAGTCTGTCGCTGGACCAGGCCATTGCCCTGCACGCGACCGATCTCTCGGTGCAGGTCATCACGCTCGTAACTGATCAACTCCTGGTCATCAAGTTTGAGCGCGAGCAGGTGGCCGCTGCCGTAAGTCAGCCAGCTGACTCGGTGGCCATCGGGACGGGTGGTGGCGATACGCTGGTTGAGAGCATCGTACTCATGCTTGAAGACTGCAACCTGTGGTTTGACCAGATAATCAAGCCATTGATGCTCGCGCGTATTGTTGCCCGCGGCATCGTAGAACCACTGCAGTTTGCAGGTGCTGTTCTCAGCCCAGGTCAGATTGCCATTGCCGTCATAGGCAAAGGTCTCGATCTCCCATTTCTCACCGCCGCGTCTGCCTGCTTTGCGTTCAAGAAGTCGGCCCATAGGGTCGTAAGTGAAATGGCTGGTCCTATCTCCATCCAAGCGCCGAGTCGGCAGGTTACTGCCGTTGTCGTACAGGTAATGGGTGGTTTCCTGGTCGAAGCCGGTTTCCTTGAGCAAGCGCCCAGCAGGGTCATATTTGAAGCGGGCTTCGCTGTTGTTTTCGTTGCGCAGACGCACGAGCTGGCCGAGCTTGTCCCAGTGGTAGGTGAGGGTGGTGTCGTTGGCGTTGTGGCGTTGATGGATAAGCCCGGCTTCGTTGTAGTCCCAGCGGGTGCGACGGTGCAGGCCGTCGGTGTGGCTGAGTAGTCGGCCTTCGGCATCGCGTTCGAAACGCTCTTTGGTCTTGTCTGGGTGGATAAGCCGTACCAGCTGGCCAGCTTCGTAGTGGTACTCGGTCACCTCACCGGCGGCGTTGATGAGTTTGGTCAATTGGCCCAAGGCGTTGTACTTCCACTGCGTGGATTTGCCCGAGCAATCGGTGTAGCTGATCAGCTGCCCATCGCGGTTGTAGGCCAGCTTCTTCTCACCGCCGTTGGCATCGGTAATGGCGATGGGCAGGTTGTCACTGCTGTATCGGTAGAGCGTTTTGTTCTCCAGGGGATCCTGGGTTTCGATGATGTTGCCGCGCTGATCGTAGTCGTACTTCCACAGCCCGCCCTCGGCATCTCGTGTTTTGAAACGCTGATCCAAGTCGTCGTAGGCGTGATGGATCGATGCCCCATCGGGTCGGGTATGCTGCAGCAGGTTGCCGCGTTCGTCGTAGGCGTAGACATCACTGCTGCCATCGGTGTGGATGTGCTGGGTGATGTTTTTGGCGGCATCGCGATACAGCCATTCCTCGTTCCTGTCGGGATGGATGACGCGATAGGGGTAACCAAGAATGTCGCAAAAATGCTGGGTCTCGTTGCCATTGGCATCGACGATGCGGGTCCGGCGGATGTCTGGGTCCCAGCTCAAGCGGGTATCGAGGCTGCCATCGTCTCCCCATTCGCGGATGGCCTTGGCATCAGCGCCTTCACCGAGCCATTCGAGGTTCATGCCCCGGCCGGTGCGGTCGGTGTAGCGGGTGACCAGATGGTGCTGGTACTGATAGGTCCACTGAGCCCCGTGCTCATCGCTCGCAGTGCATAAATCGCCGTGCGTGTCGTATGTATAGGTCGCCAGCTGGCGCTGCGGTTGGCCGTCGTGCATCAACCATAACCCGATGACATGTCCCTGGTCGTTGATCTGTGTGTGGATATGATGATGGGGCGTATCGTTTTGATACGTCACCAGATCGGAAAGCACGGATGTGTCAGCTACTCGGTGTTCATAGTGCAGGTCTATGCGTGCTCCGCCCTTGTTCTTGATGGTCGTCAGGCGGAACTGATCGCCATGACGTTGATAGATCTCCTGGCTATCATGGCCTCGTAGTATGGCGAGGGTGTCGTTTGCGATCCGTGCGATGACTACGTTCTCGATGGCGTCGTAGTGGCTGCCTTTGAGCTTCGGCAACGCATAGCGCTGGCTTCTGCCATCGCTGCCATGGAAAGTGAGGTGGTCTTCATTCAGATCGAAGCGAGCTGCAAATGGAGTAGTCCAGCGTGCGCCGTAGGGGCTGCTGTCGAAGGCTGACAGAGAGGAACGATAGGTACGGTTCCACTCGATGGGGAACACACCTGGTAGCTGGAAATCGGTGTGGACGATTGTTTCGGTCCCTGTGGCGAAGCTGATGCTGCAGTGGGTGCCAGCTTTTGTCCCGCGCTTTTTGCAGTTTGGGTCTGCCTTTGTCGCGCGTTGGGCAGGAGCCGCCTCGGTGCCGTGGCGCCCCTGCACATTGCGGCTTTGGCTGGTTGAGTTTGGCGCGATGTTGCTTCGCCTCGGTGTGTACCCTCTTTTACGTAAAGCCAGGCTTAGTACGCTCAGAATATCGGCGATGCTGCCAGGGTTCGCCTTGCTGCCAATTGCGACTATTTTCTCGCCTGCCATCCGGCCGATGCTTTCGAGGCTTCGTGCTGTAGGTTCAAGAAGTTTTTTTAGCTTTTCGTTTTGTCCGAAGCCCAGTTCATTTTTGCTGAAGCCAAGCCCCGTTTTTCGTTTGAAATAGTCAGAGGCTTCCGCCACTAATCGTACTCCGGGGAACAGGGCGGTCAGGGCGACATCCTTCACTGTCCCGTCTGCCACCGACCGGATCAAGTTGGCCAGGAACCTGCAGACCTCGACAACTTTCTCGGCGAAGCTGGCAAGAATGCTCTGCAACTTGGCTTCGATCTCGCCTATGAACGCTTCGAGGTCCCCAGGGCAAACATGGGCTAGCGCACCTTCAATCGCTTTGAGAACCGCTTGAGCTATGCCGTCCTTGGAGGCGGTTCTCAGTGATTTGAGTGCTGGGCGCATGACTACTCGCGCCGGTCCGATACCAGGTAATGGAGCAATTGCGAATAGGTTGATGCCTAGACCTACCCAGTTGAACACGTCAGCTCGATAGGCACTGTCACCTTTGGCCAGTTCTATGATGTCGCCAATGGCATCCGTAGCCGCAAAAATCGACCCGGCGACAGGTAGCATCTCGCCTACGGATATGACGGTCCTCCAGTTAACAATGTCTCCAGTGAGGTCTGTGAGCCACTTGGCCAGCATCTCGGTGCTGGCTGTTACGTCTTCTTCATCGAAGGTATCTTTAGGGGCGACTACCCCGCTGCACCTATCCATGTTGGTTGTTCCTTGTATTGCGGAGCGTCATCGGATGGGGGCGCTCTTTCAACGTTGCTTCGGTGGCGAGTGGAGCCTTGAGGGCCGCCTGCATGAGGTGCTTGGCATCGCGAGCATTCATCTCCCCTGACTTGATGAGTTGATTGACCGCCTCCTGCATTGCGTCTGCCGGACTGAGGGGCATGCTTTTGTCGGAGGTGGTTGACGGGGGCGGCTCCTGGAACGGTGTTGCAGACGCAGCCCTGGCTTTGTCTCGCCCGAACTGCACTTTCACGGGGCCGGATGCGAGACCTGACACGGCAGCAAACCCGTTCTCATCCAAAGTGCCTGTGATGACTTGACCTAGCGCGTCTTCAACTTCGTACTTGGCTCCTTTGAATGCGTGGTTATTTGCGTAATGCTGAAAAAGCTCCAGATTGCCCTTGCCCGATTTGAGGTCTTCAGGAAACGCCGCCGCCTGGCTCTTTGAGGCCTTGTAGATGAAGTCCGTCGCGTGTGCCGTGTACTGCCCAGCCGTGGCGTGCAGAATTCCGCCCGCGTTGTAGGTCGTACTGCTGCCGCCGGCCTGGATGACCAACTCCTCCTTGGCGCTGAGGGTGATGCGTTCGGCGGTGACGCTGACCTTGAGCTTGGCCAGCAGGTTGATGTTGTCCTTGAGCGCTTTCAGGTCTATGTCGCCGGAGGCCGCGACTAGTCGCCAGCCCATGCTCTGTACGAACTGCCGCACGCCCCGACTGGCACTGATCAACAGGCGCTTGCCGATGGCCATGCTGGTGTGACCGCCTGTGCTCAGACCCAGGTGCTCGCCGCTGGCGATATGGGTCGACTCAGGGGTTGTGGTGGCGATCCCCGCTGGGCTGGCGATCACCAGCTGCGGGGCA